>NZ_JBEOOQ010000011.1:0-103033 GCF_040309305.1 Pseudoalteromonas sp. RB2-MNA-CIBAN-0110
TTCAATGCTAAGAGACGGTGTTTCATGGGTAGCGCCAAAAGTTATAAATTAACTATTGACGCCATAGTCTCTTGTTAAGTATTAAATGTTAAGTATTACTGGCTTTTAAGGTATTTTAGTTTACTCATGCTAAAGAACCCCGTAAACACATATAGCTTAAAAAAGTAACGATTTTATAAAGCAACACAAATAACTGTATATAAACACAGTGCATGCGATTTTGGTATTTAAACCCGCATATGCAGCCGATACTAAATTAAAAAGTGCTTATGAAAAAATAGCCCGCATAAAATTATGCGGGCTATTTAATTTAGGGTTAAATACGTTTATTTAAATATATTATTGTTCTCGTAATGTTAGTGATACATCGTCCACATAAAAGTCAGCTGTGATCTCGTTTGATTCAACATAAAGTAATGCGACACTTTCTTGTGTTGTGATTGAATGCGTGTAGGTACCTGACAACTGTACCCAACTACCCGCGCTTACTGTTGTAACGGGCGTGAGTTCAAGATACTCAGTGCTAGCGTGCTCTATTTGTAGGGTTAGTTTTACCCCTGGTGAAACAGTGCTGGTATCGTCAGATAACTTAATCCATGCAGACACATTATATATTTCACCTGCTGTAAATAAGCCTTTAACATCTTTTTGAATACCATTCCAAGTTTCAGTTCGCCCTTGTACTAAAGCACTATTACTGCCAGTGTGAGCTTGGGTTGCATCTAGGGTTATGCTTGCACTTCCGCGCGCTTGCCATGAATCAAGCCCAGCTTCAAAGTCACCATTGGTGAGCAGTTCTGATGAAGGTTTTGGCTCTACTACTTCAATTAGCTCTTTTAATGCATTTGCAAAACCTTGTAACGCTGGCTTAGCTGTATAGTCGTTAAAAAATAAAAGTGGCCATTCTGTAGTAGGCTCTGGCCAGTTTTGTAACCAGCTATCTTCGTCAATTACACCCCAAATAGTTATGCCACCGCGTTGATCTTCAGGGACAGTTTCTAAATAGGTTTTAACAATATTGTAGTAGTACTGCTTTTGTTCATCCGCTCTTTCACTTGTTAGGTAAGTTAAAGGAATGCCACCTTCGTTGTTCATTCGAACATCTAATTCGGTAATTTTAACTTTAATTTTAGGGCGAATATCGACCACTTTTTGAAGATGAGCTTGTATTGTAGAAATATCAGGGCTGTTGAGTGAAATATGAGATTGAAAACCTATGCCATCAATAGGCACGCCATTATTTTGAAAATCGTTAACCATAGATATAACGGCATCTAATTTGTCGGCGTTCCAAATTAGGTTGTAATCGTTGTAGTATAAATCTGCATCGGGATCGGCAGCTCTTGCGGCTTTATAGGCTAGCGGTAAAAATTCAGCACCTATGTTTTCAAACCACACTGATTCATCGGCACTGTCACTTGTGGTTTTTTCGCCACGGTATTTACCATTTTCCATAAACGCTTCGTTAACTACATCCCAACTCACTACGGTATCGTTAGCGCCTTCTTCTTCAAAATGAGTGGCTATTTGCGTTATGTGATCTTCCATCATTGTTATCCAAGCAGCTTTATCCCCTTGAAAACTTTGCATCCACGGTGCTATTTGTGAGTGCCACACAAAAACATGGCCATGCACGGTGAGTGAGTTGTCTTTTGCGTAGTTTACAAGCTCATCAGAATCATCATAAAAAAATTCGCCTTGGGTAGGTTGTAAATAGGTAGGCTTCATAATATTTTCGGCAGATAGTTGATTAAAGTGTTGTTCAATAATCGTTTTAATTTCTGGTCTATCTATTATGCTGTTACCAAAATCGCCCGCAGGCACAGCAACACCTATGTTAAAGTTAGGTGCTAAAGCTTTTAAACTTTGTGCTGTTACTTCGCTGTATTGCACATCAGGTATTTCTTCTGCTGGTACATCGTCTAAAATAAAGCCTGAAAACTCATCTATGTATATAGATTTATTAATGTTTTCTTCTTTTGAAAAGTGAATTGCTAATCTAACTAATGAGTCAGCTTCAGCAGTTGCTGCTGTTAATGTTATTTTTTGCCACTCGCCTGTTAGCGTTTCTTTTACTAGGCTAAGCTGGCCGTAATCTGGAGCGGGTGTTTGTATCCAAAAATCGGCACTGGTTCCCTCTTCACCTTTGGCCCAAACACTAAACTCGTAATTTTTACCGCCAGTAACAGGAATGTCCTCATAAGCTATTTCAATACCCCAAGGGTTATCACCTAATGTATTAACAGT
Organism: Pseudoalteromonas sp. RB2-MNA-CIBAN-0110; assembly: GCF_040309305.1. Taxonomy (NCBI): domain Bacteria; kingdom Pseudomonadati; phylum Pseudomonadota; class Gammaproteobacteria; order Alteromonadales; family Pseudoalteromonadaceae; genus Pseudoalteromonas; species Pseudoalteromonas sp. RB2-MNA-CIBAN-0110. The sequence continues at coordinate 2,248 of NZ_JBEOOQ010000011.1, forward strand.
AACCTGAACCGCTTTAGTGCCTTTGTAAGCATTAACGCCTTCTTCTGATTCGATTACTTCTATTGTTGAAGAAGCACTTGATTCTTGATCTGGCCTAAATACCCAATTTCCAACTGGTGTTGTTTGCCCTGCCGCGTCTTCTTCAAAGCTACCATTTATTATTTCAGCCGCTTCTGGGGCGTCAGGTACTGGCGTTTCTGGCACTACAACTTCAGGTGTTTGTACTTCTGGCACCTCAGCGTCGTTATTACTCCCTCCGCACGCCATTAATAGTGACACTAAGGTCACTAATCCAGTGTTACGAAAAATCGATTTTTTCATTTTTTATTCCTTAGACTAAAGCAATAAATGAGTCGTTTAGCAAAATGTTATAATCGTCATCTCAGTGAGTAAAAATGATGGAATATTTTACATCACTTCAAATACACTTTTATTCATAATGACTACAACTAATTTAATTAAACAAATACTCATCTATTTTTATTATTGTAATATCTCATCAAATTTTAATGTCTCTCTTGTGATAAACCACAAAGATAAATTAAAAACCAATGAGTTATAGTTAAGGTTTAAATTAAATTTTTACTGTTCAATATTGTGTGTGTGAATATATCATCATTAAATTAACCTAAAACCAACATTGTTATAGTCTAATTTACAATAACTATCAAGGTTAAAATTCACTCAGTTTTTTATTAGATATAATGGCTTAATAGTAAAATTGATACTTTTACTGAGGTGCTTAGTGGGCTTTGTTATGTAAGCTAATAATAAATCAGAAGGTAAATACAATAAAAAATAAAAGGGGTTACCGCTTAGCTAAACCATACAATTTATAGCTTTAATGATATGAATATAAGCGAATTGGTATAAAACAAAAAGCCAGCGATTAAGCTGGCTTATAGGTTTGCTAATTACGTTATTTAGCTAATTATTTACGTAGTGCGTCGATTCGTGCATCAAGCGGCGGGTGCGATGAAAACAATTCAGCCATGCCTTTGCCACTTGCAATACCAAAGGCCATCATTGAGCCTTCTAATTGCGAAGGATGGTTTTGCTTTAATCGCTCAATGGCTGATCGCATTTTGTCAGCACCAACTAGTTTTGCTGCGCCGCTGTCGGCTGCAAACTCACGTTTACGGCTGTAACTTGCAACTACTATGCTTGCTAATACACCAAATAATACTTGGAATAACATATCGAATAAGAAGTATGTCCAGCTACTGCCGCCCTCTTCTTCATCGCTATTAATAAAGTTATCTACTATGCCAGCCAGTACTTTTGCGGCAAATATTACAAAGGTGTTTACCACGCCTTGTATTAGCGTAAGCGTCACCATGTCGCCGTTAGCAATATGCGATACTTCGTGGGCAAGTACGGCTTCGGCTTGATCTTTGGTCATGTTGTGCATTAAGCCTGTGCTTACTGCCACTAATGAGTTGTTTTTACTTGGGCCCGTTGCAAAAGCGTTCATTTCTGGGCTGTCGTAAATAGCCACTTCTGGCATTTTAATACCTGCTTTTTGTGCTTGCGCAGATACCGTTTGTACAAGCCAATGTTCGGTTTCGTTTCGAGGCTGCGTAATTACATGCGCGCCTGTTGATTTTTTAGCGATCCATTTCGACATAAATAACGAAATAAACGATCCACCAAAACCAAATACGGTGGCTATAAGTAAAATTCCGCCAAGGCTACGATGGCTTAAGCCCAGCGCGCTCATTATTATTGAAAGCACTACACCTAATACCAACATAACCGCTAGGTTAGTTAATAAAAACAAAAATACACGTTTCATATTGTCCTCACAAAAATAGGTTTGATCACCGAACATAAAATTAAATTAGGTTAAAGCAATCACTGCGCCATGACACACTATGTCATAACGTTAGCGCTATTTTGTGACAAACTATGTCATAACACAAGTGTTATTTATGTGTTTATTGATAATTTTTTTAAGAAGCGTTTTACAGCAATTTTAAAACTGAAGTTTCTTTATAAATCAGCTTATTACAAGCTGTTATTTAGCTCTGCCATATCAATTGGAAATCCACGCTCGTGTGCCAATATGCGCGCAACTTCGTCAATACTTTCGCTGCTATTATGTTTAAGGTATGACCATTGATGGGTACTGCGGTGATGATTTACAGCAGGATCGCTGCTTATTATTCCCAATTTTATAAACTCACCCACTATCTGATCTGCCGCTATTAACGTTGACGATGCTTTAACATTTTCGGCCCGTGCATAATTAATATGCGAATATAAGCTTACATCGGCTACGCGCAAAGTGTCGTCATCACCTGGGATTTGTTGCCCGCCAAACAAGGCATTATTTTGTGTATTAGCAGTTTTAAACGCAGGTACAAACTCGGCTACATAATCAATTGCTGTTTGGGTGCGTGTTTGCAATGCTGCTTCATCCCAGCCATCTTTAATATAATGCAGATATTTATCGGGGAGTTTAGGTTGTGCGCTCATTGGCGTTGCATCAGCTAACCCATCATTAAACAATGTAATGTTGTTAGTCATGCCATGTATTTGAAAATATCCGTTAGGGTAAGGCGTTAACTGCGCCATACCTTCTGGCGTACCACGGTTACCATAAATGATTATTTCGGGTATTTGCCCACCAGCACCTTGCCAATGAGTAATGTAAGAGGCTTTAAATTCGACCATGCGTTTTACATCTACCCCAACCAGGTCGTCAATAATACCGGTTTGAAAACCACACGCATTAATAAGGTAATCTACCTCAATCGTTTGTGTATCGACTTGTGTATCGGTTTGAGTATCAGGTTGTTCATCAAGGCTTGGCTCTGATTGGTATTCAATGCGCCACTTAAGTGTTTGCTTATCATTATTGGTATTTATAACTGGCGATACACTTTTAACACTGGTGCTTGTTAAAACGTGAGCGTGTTTGTACTGTGCAAGTGCTAGTTGTGCACTGGCCGATAAACGAAATATATTCCAACCATATTCTTGTGCAACAATAAGCGGAAACTTTAACTTATCTAAATCTAAATGCTTAGCCACGGGTATCATCCACTCATCTAACGACGTGGGCTTCGCTACTTGTTTTTGCTTAGCAAGCTTTAGCATTTGCTCATAACTATATAACTGATAATAATGCTCTGGCTCGCCTAATATTTTGTTAGCGCTATCTTGCTCAACAAGCTCGCTGTAGGCTTTTACTAATTTATTTAAACGCGGAAATAAATCCTCGGGTGAGTCGTCATCGCGCTTAGGCACGGCAAATACTGTAGGGCGAACATCAATAGTGTGAGGATAAAGACGCGCAATATCTATACATTGCTTGAGTAAATCTATGCAGTCTTCGTCGGGTATTTCACGGTATAAGTTGCCACCTGCATGCAAATGGCACATTGGAGGGCCATCAATTAACGACTTTTTCTTTTCAAGTACATAAGTTTCTAACCCTAACGCAGCAAGCCTAATGGCAATTGTGGCGCCTGCTGTACCCCCACCAATTATGCCTACGCGTTTTTTAGGTAAGCCATAGTTTAGTGCTTTTGGCTCAGCGCTTACGTGCGCATCAGGGGCGTAGCTTTCAATAAATGGGTGCGTCATATAGTCGTTATGTCCTTAGTAACTTAGTAACATTGTCTTTAAGCAAGCTATGTATTTATAAATGTTTATATGTGTACTAAGGCTGACTATTTCAAGATTTACCTAAAAAAGTAAATCTTTTTAAACCACTTAAGTGTTTATAGATAATGCACTAAGCAAGCTTTTGTATATTTGTAACTTAGGAGTTTGCTCGCTGTATGGGCTTATAGCAAGTATTGGGAACGGTAAACGTGCTTTAAGTGAATCAAGGTTTGCTTGGTACTCGTCCATGTTTTTATCGACTTGGTTTGCAATCCAGCCAACACAGTTTATACCCATACTTTGCATATGCGCAGCGGTTAGTAACGCATGATTTAAGCAACCTAGTTTCATACCAACAACGAGTATTACCGGCATTTGCTCTGCTTTAACCCAGTCGTATAAATACTCCGTATTGTTAATAGGTAACGCCCAGCCACCAGCGCCTTCGGTAAGTATGTAATTAGCGCCCTGCTGTTTTACATCTTTATAAGCATCACTTAGTTTATCTATAGTAATACTAACCCCAACTTGCTCAGCGGCTATGTGCGGCGCAATAGGTGGCGCAAACGCAAACGGATTTACTACGTCGTATTTAGCGCTGACTGTTGCGCTTTCCATTAGTATTAGAGCATCAGCATTTACTAGTTGATCGAACGCCATTTCGCAGCCCGCAGCAAGGGGTTTAAAGCCAATGGCTTGTTTTTTGTGTTGGGCAAGTAACTTTAATAGCAAACTGGTAACGTGGGTTTTTCCGGCATCAGTGTCGGTGCCTGTTATAAAAAATTCTTTCATGCGTTGCCTTTAATGTCTTTGGGCTTATTTAGTGTTTTTCTAATGATAACAGCACCACATGATAAGACACACATGCTTTGTTATTTATAAGCGGATACGCACTGCATACTTTTTGTAGCGCCGATTTGGTAAGTAGCCCTTGGCGTGTATTGGTATGATTTTGCGTAGTAGCGCCAATAGCCTTAATTGAAGCAATAGCTTTTAAAGGTGTTGTGTATTCATCGGTGTAAATACGTTTTTTAGCACTATTAATAGTAAAGCCTGCCTTTTGGACTGATTGGTTTATATGCAATTCACTATTAAAGGTATTTATATGGCTGTTAGAATCAAGCGCGGCAAAGGCCGTTTTTATTTCGTTAAGTGAGCCCTCTACCACAGTGCTTATGTATGCCCGCCCGCCTAGTTTTAATATGCTGTAAAGCGATTGCATTAAAGCCGAAAAATTAGCAGACCACTGCACTGCAAAGTTACTGTAAATAACATCAACACTGTTTGCTTGCAGCGGTAAGTTATCCATATCTGCACATATTTTAGGTGTGGTTAAATTACTACTTTGCAGCATGTTTATGCTCAAATCCATGGCAATAACGCTTGCAAACATACTTTGTAAGGTATGCGTATTAACAAGTGGGCCTGCGCCTAAATCAACACAAAGCTTATTTTTATTAAAGCCTGGTTTTATAAGTTTAAATAGATCGGTCGCTGCGTGTTTTTGTACATTTGCATGGGTGTTATAATGCTCAGCTGCTTTTGAAAACTTACTTTGGGTGGACTTTTTAAGCTCCTTGTTTAGCTCCTTGCTTAAATCCTTGTTTAACTCTCTATTTGAATCGCTACCCACTAGGCACGGTTTTACAAGTTGTGTTTGCACTAGGTCTGTTTTTAATACTGGCTGAGCAATCATGCTATTGCACCTACTAAATGCTTAACTAAGTGCGTTATGTCTTGCTCGGTATGTGCGGCTGTTAAAGTAATGCGCAAACGTGAGGTGTTATGTGGAACCGTCGGCGGTCTAATTGCAGTGAGCCAAATACCCTCTTGTTTAAGTTTATCTGCCGCTTGCAACGTTTGCTCAGCGCAGCCTAATACAATGGGCTGTATGGCTGTGTTTGACTCCATAACTGCAATATTATGGGTTTTAGCGAGTTGCTTAAATAATGCAATATTGGCATTTAGCTTATTGCGTTTATCATCAGCTGTTTTTATGCTTTTAATACGCGCAAGTGTGTGGCTTGCCATAAGCGGTGACATGGCGGTTGAATACGTGTAATCGCGATTAAACTGCAGCATGTAATCAATAAACTGTTTACTGCCTAATACACACGCACCACTACTAGCCGCTGCTTTACCAAAGGTAATGACTAATATATCTGGAAGCGTTTGAGTAATAAATGCTTCGCAACTGCCCAAACCTGTTTTACCTAATGCGCCAAAGCCGTGTGCGTCGTCAATCATTAGCCATGCGTTGTGCTGTTTTGCAAGTGCGAGTAATTCTTTAAGAGGCGCGGTATCGCCATCCATCGAAAACACGCCTTCGCTTATAATTAGCTTGTTTTGCGCTTTTGATTTTTCGAGCCGTGAGCGTAAATGGTTCATGTCGTTGTGATTAAAACGGACTAAAGCCGCGTTACAATGCAGAGCACCGTCAATCAGGCTTGCATGATTTAACTTATCTTGAAAAATAGCGCTGTTTTGTGCAGCGGCTTTATCTTGAAACAACGCCTTAATTACGCTGCTATTAGCGCTAAACCCTGAGTTAAATAGCATCCCTGCGCCATAACCAAATTGCTCGCATAAGTATTGTTCAAGCGCTTTTTGCTGCGCCTGATAACCTGTCACTAATGCGGAGCTGTGGCTGCCTAATGCTTGGGAGTCATCAAGATTAACAGCCACATCTCCAAAGCCTAAGTAATCGTTACTGGCAAAATTAAGATAGGTTTTATTATTAACCGTTATGGTACGCGCTGTTGCATGTTGCACTACGTGGCGCTTACGAAGTAACGCATCTTGCTGGCGAGCTTGCAGATGCGTATTTATAAAATCAAAAGGCATAGATAAAAGCCTACGCTTCGTAAAACAATTCAGACGTTGCTTTGTCGGCTACTTGCGATGAAAGCGAGGCTTCAACTGCTTCGTCTGAATAGTCGTGACGCTTTTCTGGGTTCATACCTAATTTTTTAATTAGGTTCATATCGGCATCAGCGTCTGGGTTTTCGGTGGTAAGAAGTTTGTCGCCATAAAATATTGAGTTAGCGCCTGCAAAAAAGCACATCGATTGCATTTGCTCGTTCATGGCGTTGCGCCCTGCCGATAAACGTACATAACTGTGTGGCATCATAATGCGCGCTGTTGCTATGGTACGTATAAATTCAAAATGATCTAAATCGTCTGCGTTTTCAAGCGGTGTGCCTTTAACTTTAACGAGCATATTAATAGGCACGCTTTCTGGCTGTTGTGGCAAATTAGCTAGCTGCATCAGTAACCCATAACGGTCGCTTGCTTGCTCGCCCATACCGACTATTCCGCCTGAGCATACTTTCATACCGGCATCGCGTACGTGGTCAATGGTATTTAATCTATCTTGAAAAGTACGGGTTGATATAATTTGCTCGTAATACTCAGGTGACGTGTCAAGGTTATGATTATAGTAATCAAGCCCAGCGTCTCGAAGTTCATGAGCTTTTTCGTTTGTGAGTTTACCCAGCGTCATACAGGTTTCTAGCCCTAGCTCTTTTACTTCTTTAACCATTTGCGAAATGTATGGCATGTCTCTGTCTTTTGGATCTGACCATGCAGCCCCCATACAAAAACGCGTCGCGCCTTTTTGTTTTGCAAGGCGCGCTTGCTCTACTACTTTTTCTACTTCTATTAAGCGTTCGCGTTCTAAATCAGTTCGGTAATGCCCCGACTGCGGGCAATACTTACAATCTTCTGGGCAAGCGCCTGTTTTAATTGATAACAACGTAGAAATTTGCACTTCATTTGGGTTGAAGTTAGCACGGTGAACCGATGCGGCTTTAAAAAGTAAATCGTTAAATGGCATTTCAAATAATGCTTTAACTTCAGCGTGGGTCCAATCGTGACGAACAGGTGCAAGTTCCATAATACTCTCTTATTTTTTCTCAACGGTGATATTGGCTTAGTCTACGAGTTGAAGTAACATTGTCAACGAAGCCCATCAAGTTAAAGTTTACATATGATTAAAAAGAATACGATTGACCTTGATTTTGATCGTGAGCACATTTGGCATCCATATACATCTATGACTAAGCCAATTCCGGTATACCCTGTTACACATGCAAATCACAACATTATTCACCTCGAAGCTGGCGAGCAATTAATCGATGGCATGGCCTCGTGGTGGAGCGCAATACATGGCTATAACCACCCTGTTATAAATAACGCCATGATTGAGCAAATTAATAATATGAGCCACATTATGTTTGGCGGTATTACGCATAACAGCGCAGTAGAGCTTTGCAAAAAAATAGTAAATATAACGCCGCCTAGTTTAACTAAAGTGTTTTTAGCCGACAGCGGCTCGGTAAGTGTTGAAGTAGCAATAAAAATGGCGCTGCAGTATTGGTTAAGCCAAGGCATTACAACAAAACAAAAATTAATGACGCCTTACAAGGGCTACCATGGCGACACTTTTGCAGCCATGAGCGTATGCGACCCCGTTAACTCAATGCATAGTTTATATTCAGGCTTTTTACCTGAACACGTTTTTGTACCTGCACCGGTTAGTAAGTTTGGGGGCGAGTTTAACCAGGCAGAAGCACAAGAGCTTGAAGCGTACTTTAAAGCAAACCATAACCAAGTAGCCGCCTTTATCATTGAGCCAATAGTACAAAACGCGGGTGGGATGAACTTTTATCACCCTGATTATTTAGCCTGCGTGCGTAAATTATGCACTCAATATAACGTACTGCTAATTTGCGACGAAATTGCCACAGGCTTTGGCCGTACAGGTAAATTATTTGCTGTAGAGCACGCTAATATAGAGCCCGATATAATGTGTATTGGTAAAGCATTAACCGGCGGCTCAATGACACTATCGGCCACTATTACTAGCGATAAAATAGCCATTGGCATCAGCGAAGGTGAAGCAGGTGTTTTAATGCACGGCCCTACTTTTATGGGTAACCCGCTTGCCTGTGCTGCGGCCTGCGCAAGTATTGATTTATTACTTGAGCAAAACTGGCAACAACGAATAAAGCAGCTAAATACCCAGCTACAACAACTTAATAAATGCAGTGAACTAGATACGGTTGCCAATGTGCGTACCTTAGGTGCAATAGGCGTTGTTGAACTAAACGAGGCTGCTGGCAATGTTGATGTTGCTAAAATTCAGGCTTATTTTGTAGAGCAAGGCGTATGGATACGTCCATTCGGTAAACTAATTTACCTTATGCCACCGTATATAAGTGACGACACCAGTATAAAAACACTGTGTGATGCCATTTACAATGCCATTAAAGGCAAGCATTACGCTTAATAGCCGGTCTCAATAAAGGTTATAGCGATATTTGCTGTAACCTACCGCTACATTTAGTGTTTTTATCTATTAAGCGAGTTTGTAGTTATTGATCTCGTTAACTATTAGCTATATGATAATGTCTATCATTTACAATTACCTTTTTGGACTTCTTTGCTATGAAATTACTATTTAAACCAGCCAAAACTTTAGGTGCAAGCCTTTTACTAGCCTCGGCGTTTATGGCTCAACCAGTATTAGCTAACGGCCCTATTGGCGAGCATGTTAATCATCTTCAAGCTAACCTTAAAAGTTACGCAGAAGAAGTAGAATGGATGGTAGGCAAAGTTGATACCATGGTAAGCGACTACGACACTAAAGGCGCAAAAGCGGTAAAAACTGATGATTTAATTGAATACTGGGAATCAGTTAAGTTTCACAGCGCAATAGAAACTAACTTCGTACCGGTATACGCTTCTATTTGGCAGGGTCTTTATGGCGTAAAAATGGCCATTGATAATAAACAGCCTGCTGAGGAAGTTCGTAAACAACAAAAAGCGATGAACATAGCCTTGTGGCAAGGCCTTGGGGCTGTTAAGCTTGCTGCAAAATTCCAGCAAAAAGGCTTGTTAGACACTGTAAAAGCAACCGCTACAAAAGAAATGACACAAAGTGCCACAATTGATGAAATTAAGCACAAATTAGACCGTGTAGTAGCTAAATTTGCTGAGCGTTTACAAGACGAAGCAACTGAAATTGTTCACGATACTTATCTACACCTGTTTGAAGGCGTTGAAGGTACACTTATTGAGCAAGACGCTAACCTAGTTGAAGTGCTGGAAAAAGACTTTAACGTAACACTGCCACTAGCAATTAAAAACAGCAAAAGCGTAGATGAAGTACGCGATGTGATCAGTGATATGCAAACAAAATTAGACCGCGCTAAGGTTTTAATAGAAAAAGCCGAAAAAGCCCGTAAGGATGTATTTTAAGTGAAGCGTAGGACCTTTATTCAAGGCCTAGCTGCGTTAGGGGTGGTTGGCTCATTGCCACTACCTCTTTCTCGTGCGCTAGCCGCTGATATAGCAAACCCAGTTTCTGTTGATGATTTACCAAAGCTTAAAGGCGAGTTAACCCTTTATTTAGGCCGAGGCGAAGGTGGTTTGTATGAAAACGTATTGCAAGCAATCCAGAAAAAAAATCCAGACTTTAAACTCGGTATACGCCGAGGTCCTACTGCTGCTTTAGCAAATACGATTGTTGCAGAAGCTAAAGCCGGCGTTCGCCGCGCTGATTTGTTTTGGGCAGTTGATTCAGGCGCAATTGGTTTAGTAACCGATGCAGGCCTTGCACAACCTATCCCAGGTGATTTATCTGCTCAGTTACAACCACAGTTTAGATATAAAGAGTGGGCTCCAGTAACTGGCCGTATTCGTACATTGCCATATAACACGTCGCGTTTGACCAAAGATCAAATTCCAACAAGTATTATGGAAATTGCCGACAGCGATTTAAGTATTGGTTGGGCGCCCGCCTACGCTTCTTTTCAATCGTTTGTAACCGCAATGCGAATTTTAGAAGGCGACGACAAAACTGCTAAGTGGCTCAAAAAGATTAAAAAACGTGCTAAAACATACGCTGGTGAATTAGGTGTTGTTATGGGCGTTGAACGCGGTGAAGTTGATATTGGTTTTGCTAATCATTATTACACATTGCGTTTAAAATCAGGCAAGCCTAATGCTAAGCTTGATTTAGCATTTACACAAAATGATGCGGGCTGTTTAGTTAATGCATCGGGTGTATTAGCGCTTAACGACGATCCGCTTGCTACTAACTTTATGCGTTACTTACTAAGTAAAGAAGTACAAGGTTACTTAGCCAGTGAAGCGTACGAAATTCCGTTAGTAAATGGTATTACCCAACCTGAGGGTCTACCATCACTTGCTAATATTTCTCCACCTAAAGTAGATTTAACACAGCTTGCTGATTTACGCCCTACTATAGATTTGATGCGTAGCAGCGGCGTATTGTAATGAAAATACCTGCCTCTTATCCAATGGCGCTGCTTGCAGCGCTTGTTGCGCTTACCCCTGTTTATGTATTAATAGTGCTTGCAAGCGATGCAAGCTCAGTGTTTGACACCCACAATCTTCAAATTTTAGGTAACACGTTATCGTTAATGGGTTTAACGGTACTCGGATCTATTTTAATTGGTGTGCCACTGGCGTTTATTAGCGCGTATGTGCATTTGCCATTTAAAAAACTCTGGCTGGTTGTATTTGCGGCGCCGCTGGCAATCCCCAGTTATATTGGCGCGTTTACACTTTATGCTGCTTTTGGCCCCGGTGGCGAAATAAACACCTTAACAGGAATAGAAACACCATCAATGTATGGCCTAACAGGCGCTGCAATTGTGATGACGCTTTATACTTTCCCGTTTGTAATGATGACAACTCGCTCATCCCTACTAAGCCTTGATGCAAGCATGGTTAATGCCGCGCGTACGCTGGGTATGTCGATGACGCAAAGTATATTTAAAGTTATATTACCGCGCGTAGTTAACGGTATTGCAGCAGGCTCTTTGTTAGTAGCGCTTTATACGTTATCAGACTTTGGCACGCCCGCAATGATGCGCTTAGATACGTTTACCCGCGTAATTTACGTTGAATACAACGCTTTTGCGTTAGGGCGCGCAGCTATGCTTTCGCTTCAACTGATGGTTATTGTTGGCTTTTTACTTTTAGTTGAATCACAAATAAAAACAGCCCCTGAGCGCCAAGGTCGTCCGTTAATTTTATTCCCAAGCAAATTACAATTAAGTGCCATGTTTGTTACGTTTGCACCTGTTTTGCTACTCGCTATTGGCTTGCCTTTGGCTATATTTTCGCTTTGGTTAGCTCGTGATGGTTTTAGCTCATTTGATTTTAATATTGCGTGGAACTCTACGTATGCGTCGGGTATTGCGGCAATTGTAGCTGTTATCGTTGCGATCCCCGTTGCACATGCCGCACTGAGTGGAAAAGCGGGTCGTATAATGGAACGTGTTACTTACTTTGGTTTTGGTATTCCGGGTATAGTAATGGGCACAGCGCTTGTTTACGGTGGTTTGCAGTTACCGTTTTTATATCAAACACTGGGATTGCTTATTATTGCTTATATGCTGCGATTTTTACCACTTGCTGTAGGCTCTGTTAGAACAAGCACCGAACACTTAGATCCAAGCTTAGTAAAGTCTGCGCGCGTATTAGGGGCAAGCCCACGTGAAGTATTTACTCGTATAACACTGCCTTTAACAATGCGCGGTATTATTGCCGGTGCAGCACTGGTGTTTCTAGAGTCAATGCGCGAACTAGAAGCCACGCTACTACTTGGCCCAACAGGGTTTGAAACCCTCTCTACATATTTATGGCGTGTATACGAAGCGGGCTATTTTGGTCGCGCCGCTATTCCTGGATTATTGTTAGTAGTGATATCTGCCTGCGGGTTAGCTATTATGATGTCTGGCGAAAAACGCAACCAGTTTGAACATTAAGGATTTAAGAAACAATGCTATCTGTAAGTCAGTTGTCTATAGATTATGGCAGTAACCGCGTAGTAAGCGATTTAAACTTATCGCTGGGTGAAAACGAAATCCTTATGCTTGTAGGGCCAACAGGTTGTGGTAAAAGTACAATTTTACAAGCCCTTGCTGGCCTTATACCTATTAGCGAAGGCGAAATAAACACAGGTAAATGGCGCGCTACACTCAAATTAACAATACCTCCTGAAAAACGCAGTGTAGGTATGGTTTTTCAAGATTTTGCGTTATTTCCGCACTTAACCGTACAGCAAAACATTTGCTTTAGATTAAAAGATACAGCCCCTGCTGAGTATTGGATAAAACTACTTGGACTGAGCGATTTTAGAGATAAAAAACCAGCAACGCTTTCTGGCGGACAAAAGCAACGTGTGGCACTTGCGCGCACCCTTGCCCACCAACCTGATTTTGTATTGCTTGATGAGCCGCTTTCAAACTTAGATGCCGCCCTTAAAGACATGCTTCGTTGGGATATTAGAAACGCACTTAAAGCAGCTGGCGTACCTGCAATTTGGGTAACACACGACCAAGAAGAAGCTCTCTCAGTTGGCGATCGTGTTGGTGTACTTAAAGGCGGCAAAATTCAGCAAATCGATACACCCGAGCGCTGCTTTAGTACCCCAAACAATCGCTTTGTGGCACGTTTTTTAGGTGAAGCCAGCTTTATTAGCGGCCAATTTAGCCAAGGGCAAGCCACTACATCAATTGGTAATGCACCCGCTCATGGCGTTGACTGTGAAAGTGGCGACGTTGATGTACTACTACGCCCTGACGATGTATTGCTTGTACAAAGCAGTGTTGGCAATAACGGCGAAGTAATATGGGTACGTTTTGAAGGTGGCAGCCGCTTGTGCGCTGTAAAACTTGCGTGCTCTACGGTTGTAACTAGCCGAGTAAGCCATGAAGTTGTGGTAAACCCTGGCGACGAAGTGCATGTATCACTAAGCACATCGCACCCATTAGCGGTTTATAAACAAAAAGCTTAACTACTTTTTTACTTACATAAACCAAAAAGCCCATATATATGGGCTTTTTAATAGGTATTACTATGTATGTTACTAACTAAATTCGAAGCACTACCACTCGAACATGTAGGCCATTTTGCTTATTGTTTTAAGCGGGACATTATGCGAGTTACGTTTAGCATATAAGTGCTGCATTGATTTGTCTTTCACTTCACCCACTATTACTTCTTTTACTTGATAACCTAAAGCAACAGCAGCTTGAGTGTAAGCTATAAATTCCCACTTTTTAATATTGGTGTTATCTACAATCACCAATGGCATACCTTGAGCAAGTGCATTTATAAAGCGCGCTAAATTTAAATTATGAAATTGCGACAATTTAAATTTATCGAAATGATATTCGCCCTGCTCATTAATAAAGTAATCATCAGTTGAGCAGATTAGGTATTGGCTTTCGTCAACTCCACCTAATTCGTCAGCAAGGCTTTGCGCGTAGTAAGACTTACCGCTTCCTGGTAGTCCTCGTAAAATAAAAACTTGTTTCATAGCATCGATTTTTTAAGTGTGAATAAATATTGATTTGTTTGTTAATAATGCCACAAAATCATTAAATTTAAGAGCAACAAATCATAATAGTAGCAATTAAACTCTAAAAACTGTTTAAAAATAAACCGCATGCATAAAAACTTTTAAAGAGTTGCCCACAATAGTTTTTTTATTCAACTTTACTAGGTAAGATACAGGGTTCAAGTGCAGCGCCGTTTATGTGCAATTTATGCCCGAGTGCTGCGCACAGTTAAAATAAAATAGTTAGGCAACTTATATCATTGGAGTGAAGATGAGCCATTTAGCGATTTCAGAGCTATTAAAAGGCAATGTTGCGGTAGACAGCCAAGTAACAATTAAGGGCTGGATCCGTACTCGCCGCGATTCAAAAGCAGGAATTTCATTTTTAGCCGTTCATGACGGTTCGTGTTTTGATCCTATTCAAGCGGTAGTTCCTAATTCACTGAATAATTATGATGAAGTTACTAGCTTAACAGCCGGTTGTTCTGTGTCGGTTACTGGTGTTTTAGTACAATCTGCTGGTCAAGGTCAATCTTACGAAATTCAAGCTAATACAGTGACTGTATTAGGTTGGGTAGAAAACCCAGATTCATACCCAATGTCGGCAAAGCGCCACAGCATTGAGTACTTACGTGAGCACGCTCACCTTCGCCCTCGTACAAATATGATTGGCGCGGTAACTCGTGTACGTAACTGTTTAGCACAAGCTATTCACCGTTTTTACCACGAGCAAGGCTTTTACTGGATCAGCACGCCAATTATTACGGCAAGTGACTGTGAAGGTGCTGGCGAAATGTTCCGTGTATCTACGCTTGATATGCAAAACTTACCGCTTACAGACAAAGGCGAAGTTGATTACAGCGAAGATTTCTTCGGTAAAGAAGCATTCCTTACTGTATCTGGCCAGTTAAATGGCGAAACTTACGCGTCTGCAATGTCAAAAATTTACACGTTTGGCCCAACATTCCGTGCAGAGAATTCAAATACATCACGCCACCTTGCAGAATTTTGGATGGTAGAGCCTGAAGTTGCGTTTGCTGATTTAGAAGACATCGCAAAACTTGCTGAAAATATGCTTAAGTATGTGTTTAAAGCCGTACTTGAAGAGCGCCGTGATGACATGGAATTTTTTGCACAACGTGTAGAAAAAACCGCAATTACGCGTTTGGAAGAATTTGTAGAAAAAGACTTCGCGCAGGTAAATTACACTGAAGCAGTAGAGATCCTTAAAAACTGTGGTAAAAAG
The DNA here is from genome assembly GCF_040309305.1 of Pseudoalteromonas sp. RB2-MNA-CIBAN-0110. Classification (NCBI taxonomy): domain Bacteria; kingdom Pseudomonadati; phylum Pseudomonadota; class Gammaproteobacteria; order Alteromonadales; family Pseudoalteromonadaceae; genus Pseudoalteromonas; species Pseudoalteromonas sp. RB2-MNA-CIBAN-0110. Next base: position 17,484 of record NZ_JBEOOQ010000011.1, read on the forward strand.
TTTGAGTACACTGTTGAATGGGGTGTAGATTTACAGTCTGAGCACGAGCGATACTTAGCTGAAGAGCACTTTAAAGCACCGGTAGTTATTAAAAACTACCCACGTGACATTAAAGCATTCTACATGCGCCAAAACGAAGACGGTAAGACCGTTGCCGCAATGGACATTGTAGCACCCGGTATTGGTGAGATCATTGGTGGTTCACAACGTGAAGAACGCCTTGATGTACTTGATGCACGCTTAGAAGAAATGGGCTTAAACAAAGAAGATTACAGCTGGTACCGCGATCTACGTAAATACGGTAGCGTGCCGCACTCAGGCTTTGGTTTAGGCTTTGAACGCTTAGTTGCTTATGTAACAGGTATGGGCAACGTACGTGACGTTATTGCCTTCCCTCGTACTAAAGGCAGCGCAACTTACTAATACTAAGTTAGCCGTTTATAAATACTAAAAACCAGCCAATTGGCTGGTTTTTTTGTGTCTTTAATTTACCGAATAAAAAAGCCGCAGCACTCAAAGAGCACCACGGCTTTCAACCAGAATAAATTTTGCTAAATTAAGCGCTATAAAGCACTCTCTAACTGTGGCAGTACTTCAAATAAGTCAGCCACTAAACCGTAATCTGCAACTTGAAAAATAGGTGCATCGGGGTCTTTATTAATCGCGACGATTACTTTTGAGTCTTTCATACCGGCTAAATGCTGTATAGCACCGCTAATCCCTACTGCAATGTATAAATTAGGCGCTACAATTTTACCTGTTTGCCCTACTTGCATGTCGTTAGGTACAAAGCCTGCATCAACCGCTGCGCGCGACGCACCAATGGCTGCTCCCAATTTATCGGCAATACCATTAAGTAGTGCAAAGTTTTCACCGTTTTGCATACCGCGACCACCCGATATAACCACAGTGGCAGCCGTAAGTTCAGGGCGTTCTGATTCGGTTTGTTCAACACTTACAAAGCTACTTAATTGCGAATCAGACACTGTATCAATGCTTGTTATAGCAGCAGCTGATTGCTCACCTTGTAAATCAAAGCTACTAGCACGTACGGTAATTACTTTTTTACTGTCGAGTGATTTAACCGTTGCGATTGCATTACCAGCATAAATTGGACGTTTAAATGTATCGGCGTCCACTACTGCGATAATTTCAGAAATTTGCGCAACATCTAATAACGCAGCAACACGTGGCATAAAATTTTTGCCTGTTGTAGTAGCACTTGCAACAATGTGGCTGTAGGTGTCGCTAAGAGATAAAACTAAATCGCTCATGCTCTCAGCTAACTGATGCTCATAAACGCTATTATCGGCAACTAAAACATTAGCTACGCCATCAATGCTGGCCACTTGTGAGCTCATTGCGCTTAGGCTGTTACCTGCAATAAGTACATCAACAGGAAAACCTATTTTTACTGCGGCGTTAATAGTTTTTGAGGTTTCTGGTTTTAAGGCACCGTTGTCGTGCTCTGCAATTACGAGTGTTTTCATTTAAATCACCTTTGCCTCTGTTTTTAATTTTTCTACAAGCTGTGCAACGTCTTCAACAATAATTCCTGCGGTACGTTTAGCTGGCTCTTCTACACTTATTAATTGAATACGCGGTGTTAAATCAACACCAAGCGAATCAGCTGCTATTACTTCAAGCGGCTTACGTTTGGCTTTCATAATATTTGGCAGTGATGCGTAACGAGGCTCGTTTAAGCGTAAATCAGTTGTAACAACCGCCGGTAAATTAAGTGCTACCGTTTGCAGGCCCCCATCAACTTCGCGGGTCACGTTTACTTTGCCATCGTTAATAACTACTTTTGATGCAAATGTACCCTGCCCGCGATTAGTAAGCGCAGCAAGCATTTGACCTGTTTGGTTATTATCTGAATCGATTGACTGTTTACCTAAAATTACAAGCTCAGGCGATTCTTGATCTACAATTTTAGCGAGTAGCTTTGCAATATGAAGTGACTCGAGCTTTTCATCGGTTTCGATGTGAATGGCTTTGTCGGCGCCCAGTGCTAGTGCTGTACGTAATTGCTCTTGCGATGCTTTAGGACCAATAGTAACAGCAACAACTTCATTGGCTGTACCGGCTTCTTTAAGGCGGATTGCTTCTTCTATAGCAATTTCACAAAACGGGTTCATTGCCATTTTAACGTTGGTTAAATCAACGTCGCTGTTATCACTTTTAACGCGTGCTTTTACGTTGTAATCAATCACTCTTTTTATTGGTACGAGAACTTTCATAGGAACTCCATAATTATTTAAGCCTACAAGGCAACGTGCACGTCAACCTATTTATTTTATGAAATTAGACTACTTCCTGTTGACGTAAACGTCAACCTAAAATAACCTTTAACTATTCACAGTCTGTAACGTTTAATTTGCAAGGTTAAAAATAGGCTGTACACCTTATTTAAATGCGTAGTAAACATTCGAATAAGTCCGTCATATATAAAGAGGTTATTATGGTCGAACGTGAAACCATGGAATTTGATGTAGTAATTGTTGGCGCTGGCCCTGCGGGGCTTTCAAGTGCAATTAAACTCGCGCAACTAGCACAAGAAAAACAACAAGAGTGCATGATTTGCGTCGTCGAAAAAGGTTCCGAAGTAGGCGCACATGTACTCTCAGGCGCTGTTTTTGAAACCAAAGCTTTGGATGAACTGCTACCAAATTGGCAAGCGCTTGGCGCACCGGTTACAACCAAAGTAACTAACGATGAAATTTATTGGTTTAATAACGAGCAAAAATCGACATCAATCCCCCACTTTGCTACGCCAAAAACATTTCATAATGACGGTAACTACATTGTATCTATGGGTAATGTATGTCGATGGCTTGCTGAGCAAGCTGAAAGCTTAGGCGTAGAGATTTTTCCAGGATTTAGCGCACACTCTTTAATAATTGAAGATAAAGCAGTAAAAGGCATTATTACTGGTGATATGGGTGTCGACAAAGACGGTAATGAAAAAGACGGTTACATGCCTGGCATGGAGCTTCGTGCAAAATACACTATATTTGCAGAAGGCTGCCGAGGTCATTTAGGTAAGCAGCTAATTAATGAGTTTGCACTTGATGCAGATTCATCGCCGCAGCATTACGGTTTAGGCTTTAAAGAAATTTGGCAAATTGATGAAAGTAAGCATGAGCTTGGCAAAGTTGTTCATGGTACTGGTTGGCCACTTAGCGGCGATACTAATGGTGGTGCATTTATGTATCACAGTGAAAACAACCAAGTCGTTGTAGGTTTAATTGTTGACTTAAATTACTCAAACCCATATTTAAGCCCGTTCGATGAGTTTCAGCGAATGAAGCACCATCCAGTATTTAAAAACGTACTAGAAGGTGGCGAACGTATTGCTTACGGCGCACGTGCTATTGCTAAAGGTGGCTTGCATTCATTACCAAAAATGCATTTTGCGGGTGGCTTAATTATAGGGTGCGATGCAGGCACACTTAATTTTGCAAAAATTAAAGGTAATCACACTGCAATGAAATCGGGAATGGTTGCCGCTGAAGCTATTTTTGAAGCATTGCAAAATGAGTTGGCAAATACCGATTTAACTCATTATCAAACTGCGTTTGAGCAATCGTGGGCATATAAAGAGTTATATCAATCTCGTAACTTTGGCCCTGCAATGCACAAGCTCGGTAAGTTTGTAGGTGGTGCGTATAACACGCTTGATCAAAATATTTTTAATGGCGGTTTACCATTTACATTTAAAGATAATACGCCCGATCACTCGACCCTTGTTGATGCTAACGCTGCTGACAAAATAGCGTACCCAAAACCAGATGGACACCTTAGCTTTGATAAACTCTCAAGTGTGTTTTTATCAAATACTAACCACGAAGAATCACAGCCTTGTCATTTAAAGCTCAAAGATGCGTCAATTCCTATTAACGTAAATCTAGTTAAATTTGATGAGCCAGCACAGCGTTATTGCCCTGCTGGCGTTTACGAAGTACAAGAAATAGCAGGCAATAAAGAGTTTGTTATTAACGCCCAAAACTGTGTGCACTGTAAAACCTGCGATATTAAAGACCCAAGCCAAAACATTACTTGGGTAACCCCAGAAGGTGCTGGTGGGCCAAACTACCCTAATATGTAACTAAATTATGCGTTATATACACATATAATCACTTTTTTTACATATAAATTATAAACATATCCTAAATTGCAGGGGCTTCGGCCCCTTTTTTACGTTATGCTAATAGTAGTTTTAATAATAAGAGTGTTATCTATGCCGTCGTCAAAAGTTGTTTTTCGTTTTTTAGCAGAGCCTACCGATGTTAATTTTGGTGGTAAAGTTCATGGTGGAGCAGTCATGAAATGGATTGACCAAGCAGGCTATGCATGTGCTGCGGGTTGGAGTGGTCACTACTGCGTAACGGTTTCGGTTGCGGGTGTTAAATTTAGACGCCCAATTCTAGTAGGTCAAATAGTCGAAGTAGAAGCTAAAATTGCCCATACGGGTAGAAGTAGCATGCAAATATTTATACAAGTGCGTTGTGGCGATCCAAAAACACAAAATATGGTTGAAACAAATCATTGTGTTATCAGCTTTATTGCAATGGATGAAACGGGTTACCCAATAGAAGTGCCTTCGTTTAAAGCTGTAACAGAAGAAGATATTAAATTAGAAAATTACGCTATAAAAATGAAAGAAATAGCAATTGAAACAGAAAACTTGCTTCATACAGTGTAATTACTAGTTTAAATAAAGTCAGGCTATGTAAAAAACTCATTATACTTTGTAAAACATACAACTTATTTTAGAGTACTCAATTACACAAAAGTTCACTTTGATTATAAAACACGCTAAACACCGTAAAAACCAATACAAAAGAATTAATTAAGGCGTGTTTTTAATTCATTTTAATATTGGCACGCTCGCTGCAAGTAGATAATTGAAGTTTGATTAATGAAATCAAGCATTTGATTATTTTTTGTAAAGGAGCTATTCAATGATTAAAACACTTTCTCTTTCAGCTATTGCACTAGCAACACTGGGTTTTAACTCTGCAGCACACGCTGACATTTCTGATTTCGATTCTCCACGTATTTATACTGGTATCGGTTACGGTCAATATTCTTTTGAATTTGAAGACAGTGATAACGACACTGACTTTGACGACGATGCACAAATGCTTAAGGGTTACGTTGGTGCACAATTTAACGAGTACTTAAGCTTAGAGCTTGCTTATCAAAACTTTGATGAAGTAAGTGATATAGACAGCAAAGCTGAAATTGATGGCGTATCGCTTGCCGCACGTTTGGGCTACCCTATAACAGAAAGCTTTTCTGTGTATGCAAAAGGCGGTTGGCTTGAATGGGATGCAGATTACACACAAGATTTACCAGTAGGTGGCGTATCAGCGTCTACAGATGGTGGTGATGCATTTTACGGCGCTGGTATTGAATACGCGCTTACAACAAATGTACAATTTCGTTTAGAGTATGAGCGTTATAAACTTGATGACGACATTGACCCAGATATGGATGTAGCGTCTGTATCAGTTCAATACATGTTTTAATTAGTCTTTAGCATGTATAAAAGGTAAGCCCAAGGGCTTACCTTTTTTGTTTTAGGCTCTTTTTAAATATTAATATAAACCAATAAGTCTAATAAAAAACTTTAAACCGTTTGGTCTATAATGCCAAGTGCATTAAATAATTGTTCTATTGTAGCACTAAGAAAATAGCGTAATAACAAGGCAAAATTATAATATATAGTTGTTATCACAAATTGCTCCCTGCATTGCTTTACCTCCTGCATCCATGCAGTCAACTGTGAATAATTCTTAACAAAGTAAGTGCGCTATTTAATGCAGTAGAATAATCATATTTTTAATAAAATTGGTATACGCAATAAACTTGCTTACATTAATGCCATAAATGCTAAATGCGGGTAGAATAGCGCTCTATTTTATTTGTACCCGAGTACTATGAGCGATTATACCATTTCGGCTATTGGCCACATTCAATCTCCTTATAAACAAAAGTTTGCTATACCTAGGCAACCACGTTTAGTGCCACAAGCTAAAGCAAAGCTTATATTTGCCCCCGATTTTAATCGCGAAGAATTTGTACGTGGTTTAGATGAATTTACTCATATTTGGTTGTTATTTCGTTTTCATGAAACGGCTGATAAAGGTTATTCTGCTATGGTGCGCCCGCCTCGTTTGGGTGGCAATGAGCGAAAAGGTGTATTTGCGACCCGTGCTACATTCAGACCAAACGCAATTGGAATGAGCGCCGTAAAACTTGAAGGTATTGAATATAAAAACGGACAACTTAGCTTATTACTCGCTGGCATTGATTTACTTGATGGCACACCGATTATTGACATAAAACCGTATTTGCCGTATTCAGACTCTATGCAGGATGCAAGTGCTGGCTTTGCTGACACGCGCCCAGAAACACAAATGACGGTTGAATTTAGCCCTCAAGCAATTGAGTTTGTTAATGCGCAAACACAATACCCAGATTTACATGATTTTATTGCCAATGTTTTAAAACAAGATCCCCGCCCTGCATATAAAAAACAAAAAGACGGCGAGCAGAGCTATGGTATGACTTTGTATAATTATAATATTCGCTGGCAAGTCAATGGCGAGCATAACGTAGTAACAAGCATAGAAAAAAACTAAATAACTCAGTTAGCGCTTTAGTGTAAAAGCATCCGCTGGTAAACTTAAGCTCTATTAAAAGAATATAATTACTCTATTTCGGAAAAAACATGCGTACAAGCCAATATATACTCGCAACACTTAAAGAAACGCCATCAGATGCTGAAATCGTATCGCATCAGTTAATGCTTAGAGCCGGTATGATCCGTCGCGTCGCTTCGGGTTTATACACTTGGTTACCCTCTGGTTTACGTGTGCTACGTAAAGTAGAAAACATTGTACGTGAAGAGATGGACAAAGCGGGTGCAATTGAAATGCTAATGCCTGTTATTCAACCTGCTGATTTGTGGGAAGAGTCTGGCCGTTGGAATGAATTTGGTCCTGAGCTTATGCGCTTTACAGACCGTCATAACCGTACATTTGCACTTGGCCCAACACACGAAGAAGTAATAACTGATTTCGTACGTAAAGAAATAAGCAGCTACAAGCAATTACCAGTTACTTTATACCAAGTACAAACTAAAGTACGCGACGAACGTCGTCCTCGTTTTGGTGTAATGCGTGCTCGTGAATTTACAATGAAAGATGCCTACTCTTTTCACTTAAGTGAAGAGTGTTTAGATGCGACTTATCAAGCGATGCACAAAGCATATTGTAATATTTTTGAGCGTTTAGGCCTTGATTACCGCCCTGTTATAGCCGATACAGGCTCTATTGGTGGTAGCGTATCGCACGAGTTTCATGTACTTGCTGAGTCGGGCGAAGATGCAATTGCATTTAGTGATGGCAGTGATTACGCCGCTAATATTGAAAAAGCAGAAGCACTGGCACCAAGCGAGCCTCGCCCTGAAGCATCAAAAGAGCTTAAAGCGTTTCCAACGCCTGACGCTAAAACTATTAACGAGCTTAAAAAACACTACGGTGTTAAGCCACATCGCGGTGTTAAAACGTTAATTGTTTATGGTACGCCTGATGAAAACGAAGTACGCGGTTTAGTAGCCCTAGTACTGCGTGGCGATCACGAATTAAATGAACTAAAAGCTGAAAAGCACCCATTAGTAGACTCTCCGCTTGAAATGGCAACAGAGGCAGATATTGTTGCTGCTATTGGCGCAAAACCTGGCTCATTAGGCCCTGTCGGCTTATCAATGCCTATTATTGTTGATAGAACCGCTAACATACTTGCTGATTTTGTTGCCGGTGCAAATAAAGACGATGAGCATTACAGCGGTATTAACTGGGATCGTGACGTAACTGATTACGAAGTTGCTGATATTCGTAATATTGTTGAAGGCGATATGAGCCCATGTGGCCAAGGCGTTTTACAAATTAAACGTGGTATTGAAGTAGGTCATATTTTCCAACTTGGCACTAAATACTCAGAAGCGATGAAAGCAGGTGTATTAAACGAAGGTGGTAAAAACCAAACCATGACTATGGGTTGTTACGGTATTGGTGTTTCACGTATTGTTGCTGCTGCTATTGAGCAGAACAACGATCAATACGGGATCATTTGGCCAAAATCAATCGCGCCATTCGATTTAGCAATTGTTCCAATGAACATGCACAAATCGCATCGTATTCCTGATATTGCAAATAACCTTTACCAAGGTTTAAAAGATGCAGGTCTTGATGTGTTATTTGATGACCGTAAAGAGCGTCCTGGTGTTATGTTTAACGATATGGAACTCATTGGTGTGCCATTTACGCTAGTAATTGGTGAGCGTAATCTTGACGAAAACAAAGTTGAGCTTAAAAACCGCCGTACAGGTGAAAAGCTAATGATTGATATCGATACAGCAATTGATGCAATTAAAGCAGCTGTTAAAGGTTAAGCTAAAAATACTTATAAGTAATTTTAAAACCGCTTTTTAAAAGCGGTTTTTTTATACCTAAATTTTATGTGTGTTATTTAGCTTTAGTATTACTGTCGTATAATTGTCATTTTCATTCCCTAAAGTATTTAACCTGAACTCTGGATAATAAATCTATCTCGAGCAGCTATTTTCAGCGCTAACTGCGTTGAATTTACTTGCAATAGGCTCGCTATTGACGCGTAAATTCGCCTTGTTTTCACTGAAAATCTCTGGCTAGAGAAAATAAATTTAAATATCACCATGGTTCAATACCTTAGTAAATCTCTTAACCAGAGTTCAGGTTATTTAACTATTACACTCGATACTTTAGGGAATGAAAATGAGTAATGGCGCAAACACTAAGAAGCAACACTACCCTGCTATTTGGATATCTGATGTTCATTTAGGTTACAAAGACTGTAAAGCAGATTACTTACTCGATTTTTTAAACTCGGTAGAATCCGACACACTTTATTTAGTGGGTGATATTATTGATTTATGGTCAATGAAACGTCAGTTTTATTGGCACCCTTCGCATTATCAAGTATTAAACTCTATACAAAAAAAAGCAGCTAGCGGTACACGCGTCATTTATATTCCCGGTAATCATGACGAAACGTTTAGAAACTATATAAATCAAACGTTATTTGGTATTGAAATCCACCAGCAGTTTATTCACACCACTAAAGCTAATAAACGTTTTTTACTCGTACACGGCGATGACTTTGATTCCGCGACACGCTATAACAAACTTATTAGTATCGCGGGTGATGCAGGGTACGACTTTTTATTATTTTTAAACCGCTGGACCAATCGTATTCGAAAGCTATTTGGTGGTAATTACTACTCGCTTGCATCATGGATAAAAGCCCGCGTACACAAAGCACGTGAAGCAATTAAAGCCTTCGAAGATGCCGCAATTCATGAAGCTAAAAAACAAAACGTAGACGGTATTATTTGTGGACACATTCATCATCCCAAAATAAAAGTAGATGACGGAATTATGTATTACTGGATTGAGAGTTGTACGGCGCTGGTAGAGCAGCAAGATGGAAAAATTGAATTACTACATTGGTCAGACACACAAACCGTACTCGATAGCGCCGACATAACAAAGTTAAATATATCAACGGATGCTAAACCAAAAAAATCAGCTGCATAAGCAGCTGATTCTCATTTAATAACGATTAACTTAGCCAGGTGATTAACTTATCTTTTAGCGTTCGTGGCTTGATTGGTTTAGTAATATAGTCGTTCATGCCTGCAGTTAAACAACGTTCTCTATCACCTTCCATTGCGCTTGCTGTCATAGCAATAATAGGTATGTAAGTGTAGTCTACCCCGGCCTTACTATTTCTGATTTCACTTGTTGTATCGTAGCCATTTAAGTTAGGCATTTGGCAATCCATTAAAATAACATCAAAAGCTTGCTCTGTGTTTTCTCTTAATGCATCTAATGCTTCTACACCGTCTGATGCACAGGTGATTTTTACTTTAGTGCGTTTTAAAATCGCCTTAGCAACTTCAATGTTTATCATATTATCGTCTACTAATAATATATGATAAGCAGACAAGTCAGGCTCTACTTGTTCTTCTGTTAAGCCTTTTGGTGGCGCTATAATGCAATCATTACTGGCACCAAATAAGCTGGCTAACTTATAGCTAAATTGATCTTGGGTAAGCGGTTTATTTAGAATGTGGCTACCCTCAGGTAATATCATTTTAGTCGGTTTATCGGTCACCATGTCGCGTAAAATTAAGACGTACTTTTTATTAAACTGTTTACAGTAATCAATAAGGGCATCAATTTGAGGATGCTCATCGTCAATCAATAATAAGTCAGCCTCAAACTCTTTATGCTCACTAAAGTAGTCGAGTCTTACAATGTTTTCTGCATTTACTTTACAGGTTAGTAGCAATAAATCGCACACGTTTTTATAAACGTTATCGCGCGCTATTAATGCCGCTACGTTAATACTTGTAGCAAGCTCAATACCTGTGTTTAGTTTTTTCTCTTGTGCTACATGTAGCTCAACTGTTGCGGTAAAGGTACTACCAGCACCCTTTTCACTTATAACCGTAATATTACCACCCATTAACTGAGCAAGTTTTTTACATATAGATAAGCCTAAGCCTGTACCACCAAAATGACGGGTTGTACTTGAATCTTCTTGTGTAAACACTTCAAATAGTTTGTCTATGTTCTCTGGCGCTATACCAATTCCGGTATCTTTTATTGTAAAGCTCATTAATAACTTTGAGTCGGTAATGTACTTAGAGCCGACAGTTAAACTTACTTCACCTCGGTGGGTAAATTTAAATGCATTATTAACTAAGTTAATTAAAATTTGTTTTAGTCGATGGCTGTCGCCAATAACCATTCTATCTACTACATCTTTTGTATCTAAGAATACTTCAAGACCTTTGCGCTGGCCCTGTAACGCTAAAGAGCTAATCATATCGCTACATACTGTAACAACATCAAATGTATGATTATCAATATCAAGCTTACCCGCTTCTATTTTAGAAAAATCGAGAATATCGTTAATCAAATTCATCAGAGAGTTAGCACTACTATTAGCTAATTTTAAGTAATGGTATTGTTGTTCACTTAAGCCATCTTCTTTGAGCATTTCAAGCATACCCAAAACGCCATTCATCGGTGTGCGTATTTCGTGAGATATATTTGCTACAAAGTCACTTTTTGCTTGGCTCGCTGCTAATGCTTGATCAATTGCTCGCTCTAGCTCAACAGTCCTTTGTGATACTTTTAGCTCTAAAGTACTGTTTAAGCCTTCAAGCTCTGATTGAGTATTTTTTAATGAGCTAATATTTCTTAAAATAGCCGCTACCTGATAACGGTTATTGTAGACATCAAAAATACTACTGAGTGTAATTGAAAAGTATTGTTTGTTGCCATAACCATCTGTGTAGATAGCTTCAAACGGCATTTTTGATCCGTTTGAAATAGTCTCTTCTATACAGTTATTATCGGCTTCATTTAAGTTAAATAAAGAAACAAAGTCAGGGCTAGTGACTGAGATTGAATTACCGAAAACCTCTTTAGCTGTATTATTAAAGTGAACAATTTCGCCGTTTTGCTCAATTGTAAAAATAGCATCCAAAGAATTTTCTATTACTTTATTGTTTTGCTCTTTTAGAGAATTAATTAACAACTTACGGTTTATAAAACGTTGGTATAAAAAGGCAATAACTAAAAATACGCTAAAGAATACCACTAGCATTGCAATAAAGTTTTGACGCCTTTCGTTCACCTTTGCAAACAACGTTTTAGTATCAACACTTACACCAAGCTCTAAAGGTAACATCGCAATATCACCATCAAGCGAAATACGTTTTTTTAACGTGTAAGCAATTGGGTAATTGCTTAGCGGTAAAGTGCCTTGCTCTGCCATTGTGCTTGCAGTGGAAAATTCTTCAGTCCATGTTTTTGCTTTATTAAATTCAAAACCGAAGCGTAATTGAGAGTTTGGATGATATAAAAATTCACCTTCATTATTCATTAGGTAAATTTGTGTTCCTTGTGGAGATTCAACCGTTAAACTTTTTATTAATTTATCAGCAAAGTAGTTAGTGACTAATATTGCAAAAATTTTATTTTTTTCATCAAAAACAGGCTTAGCTACACGAAAAGTACTTATATAAGGTTCTTGTATCTGCCCATTTTCACGGTTGTAGTTAATTGGAGAAATATAAACACTTTTATTATCGAGCATACTCGCTTTTATCATGTAATCGCGTTGGCCTTTCTTTTGTAATTGCAGACCTTGCAGTCGATTAATTTCTCCAAGTTGGTTTCTATCAACCCTGACAACTTCTTGCCCACCATCTGCGAGAATAATATAGCGAGCCTGAAGTATGCTGTCGTCTGTGCGCATAAAACCACTAAAAATACTCGCTAAGCGCTCTTCCCAAACGTCAATGTGCGTGCCTAACAAGGGATCTATTTTCTTGTTTTCAGTGGCGCGAGTAATGCCTTTAATCGGGGGCGTTGCGTCTAAAAAGCGAATAGCGGTAACACTATCTTTAAGATGGCTTTTTAGTGAAAGGCTTTTTGTTTCAAGCTCACGTTTTAATTCTATTTGGGCTGAATTATAAACATCACTTCTTACTTTTTGGTCAAACAAATACAGAGATGGTAAAGCTATAAGAACAAATATTATTGTTGCAACGAGCATTAGTCTATTATTTTTTGTCACATTCAAAAAATTATTCTTTTTCAACATTTACCTTCACCATAAATTTTTATTGTTATTAGTATAGAGCATTAACGAAAGAATTGGACCACCTAACTAATCGGTTATCGTTATAATTTTTATAATAAAAAGACTAAATCATTAGTTTTATTTAGAGCACACTCTCTATATGAATTATAAATGAATGAGAGTACCCATATCGACTTACACAGACTATAAAATAGTTGTTTCAACCAATCATCCCTTTAAAATATAAAAGGTAGCCAATGCTACCTTTCATATTTTTTCAGAATGCTAAATCTATATAATTATCTAAACAGCACATCTTCTCTGTTAAACCATTTAACGCAAAATGCCAGTAGTCCGGCTGCAATGATTGCAGTTGCTAAAAATATTAAGCCTACAAATGTGTAATCAACAGTCCCTTTTACTATTTCTTTAATTGCTAAAGCCACGTTTGTAACAGGAATGAATGCTGTTTTAGCAGTAAGCTCCATATTTGGCATTATTGAAATAATAATAGGGAAAAACACGCCCATACTTAACGGGGCCATATAGTTTTGTGCTTCTTTAAACGTACGTGCATAAATAGATATAGCCAGTGCCAAAGCCGAAAATATAGCAGCCACAGGCAGTAGCAATACAAATATCATCAGTAAATCGGTTACCGCTAATGTACTAAATGCCGCTTTAATAAAATCTAGATCGGCAAATGCTAACGCCAGTGCTATCCAGCAGCCCATACTCAAGACCGTTATGGTTGTGGAGGCAATGGATGTAGTTAACAAAGTTATAAATTTACCAAGCACCAGCTCTGTACGCGTAATAGGTGTAAGTAGGAGTGTTTCTAGCGTGCCGCGTTCTTTTTCGCCAGCGCCTAAATCAATAGCGGGATAAGTAGCCCCCATTAGTACTAATGGTATAAGTAAGTAAGGTAAAAACCCGCCAATTTTTTCGCCAAGGTTTTCACGTTTATCGGCTGTATCCACCTTAATTACTTCAATTGGGTTAAGAATAGATTTTTGAACAGACTCTTCAATACCAAAACTGATTAGCTTTTGAGTTTGCAGCACGTCACTGTATTCTTTTGCTAGCTCTTTGACGCGTTCGAATAAAAAGTTGATAGATTTTGAATCGTTAAATACAACTTGCCACTGACTTTGTTCACCATTATCTAGTGTTTGCTCAGCATGGCTTGGTAAATAAATACCCATATCAATATCGCCAGCTATTACGCCAGCTTTAAGCTCTTCAATGTTATTAAAGGTTTTAGCCCCTTTATAAAGCTCAAAACTTTTGTGATAAAACACTTTGTCAGTAAATTCTTGTGCGTATTCACCATTAATAATGGCATACGTATTTACTTTTTGTTCTGCGTCCATTGCTGCTTGTGAGCTTATAAATGCCATTACGGCAAACAATAACGGAAATATAGCGACAGGAAGCGCAACAACAAATAATAGCGTTTTTTTGTCGCGTAATAACTCTCTTAATTCCTTTTTAAATACCTCAAACATCATGTTTCTCCGTTAATATGTTCATAAACGCTTGATTAAGCTCATCACTATTACCTGCTTGTTTAAATTCATCTACTGTTCCGTCAAAGCAGCTAATACCTTCGTTAATTACAGCGACTCGGTCACATAAAAGTGCAACTTCATCTAAATGATGGGTAGAAAAAATAACAGGAGTACCTTGCGCCTTTAAACCCTTAATAAATTGAATAACGGTTTGCGTGGTCATTATATCCAGACCAGTTGTTGGCTCATCAAGTACAACAACTGCTGGGCGATGCACAACAGCACGCGCAATATTTGCTTTTTGCTTCATACCTGTTGATAGGTTTTCAGCACGCTTATCAATAAACTTATGCATATCAAGCAATGTGAATAGCTCATCACAACGCGATGCAATATCGCTTTTGCTCATACCGTGGAGCTTTGCAAAATACTCTATGTTTTCTTTTACAGTTAAGCGACCATACAAACCGGTAGAGCCCGATAAAAAACCGATAGACTTACGCCCCAGTAGCGGTTTTTTTACAATGTCGTTTCCGGCAATTGTTATTGAACCTTCATCAGGCTTTAACGCGGTTGAAATCATTCTAAGTGTAGTTGTTTTACCCGCACCATTTGGGCCTAGCAACCCAAGTACTTCACCCTTTGCGCAGCTAAAACTCACATCTCGTACTGAATGAAAGTAATCTTTATCTTCACGGGGGTCGATGTCGTCTATTTTATTTTTTTTGTGATCTTTAGTTAGCTTAAATTTCTTTTTAAGCCCAGCAACTTCTATCATGTTCGTATCCTTCGTTTCGCTCTAAAATAATCTGTATTGTTGTAAAAAGAGTCGTCTTTATTTTCGTCATGCCAGCCAGGCACACCTAATAAAGGCAGTGGTGAAAGCTGTTTGTTATCGGCTAAGCAGTTATCTGTATTAATCATCTCATAAAGGGCTTGGTCTAGGTACTGATATTGAGTAACTAAATCTTTACAAAATATTTCATCCGGTACACAAACAAACAATGCTTTACCCGTTAAACCTATATAAGGTTTGGTGAGCATTTCATAATTAGCATGGCCAAACATAAAAGGTTTTATTGTTTTACCCCACTCATGCTTGTGTTCAACAAATGCTGTTTTCCATTGATGATCGCAAAGCCACTGCTGCCATTTACTCTCACTTATAGCTAATACAACACCACATTCATCAAAGAGCGTTAATGCATTACGATGTTTGGTACGCTGTTGTAATCCATGTTCAGCTATATCTTGTACATGCCGCTGGTTAATAAGTGCTTTGGTTTTAGGAAATAAACACCAAATAAAGCCACCAAATAAGTCATGCCAGTTCTCACTGCGTGTAGGTACAACGCCGGTTTCAAAAATAACTTGTTCGTAATAACGATCGCCAAAATCTACCTTTGCATCATCTTCAAAACTAATAGGAATATTATTCGCATTAATAGCGGTTAAAAATGGAGAAAACCACTGCGGCGCCGGCCAATCTGTTAGTTCGTTAACTTTAAATAGCTCACGTAAATGCGCAAATGCACCTGTTTCTAAACTACTGATTTGCCACTGCTCGGGGGGAGTAAAACGCTTCATTTAAACCTTTAACAATTTATGCCTCTAATTTACGAGAAGTTTACCGCAAAAACTGGTTCTACTTAATAGAAGTTAATATACTAATCACAACTTAAAACAAAAAAGAGCTGACATGAAACATTATTTCTCTCTCACACTCCTCGCTACTGCTGTTTTAGCAGGTTGCGCAACAACAAGTATTACACCTACTGATGTAACAAATGGTTATAACAGTATCCAAGCTGATGAACTGGCTAAACATGTAAAAGTACTTGCATCAGACGAATTTGGTGGTCGTGCTCCTTCATCACCAGGCGAAAAGCTAACGCTTGATTATTTAACTGCGCAGTTTAAAGCTTTAGGTTTAAAACCAGGTAATGGCGACAGTTACTTACAAGAAGTGCCATTAGTTTCTTTAGAAGCAGATTCGAACATGGTGCTTAGTATTGGCGGTAAAGACTACCAATACAAAAAAGACATGGTTATGGGTAGCAGCCGCATAAGCGCACAAGAAGGCATAGAAAATTCTGAACTTGTATTTGTAGGCTATGGCGTTAACGCGCCTGAATACAATTGGAATGATTACGAAGGCTTAGACGTTAAGGGCAAAACGGTTGTAATGCTGGTTAACGATCCGGGTTTTGCAACAAAAGACCCTGCTTTATTTACTGGCGACGCAATGACCTATTATGGGCGTTGGACATACAAATACGAAGAAGCGAGTCGCCGTGGTGCCGCAGGTGCAATTATTATTCATGAAACAGCACCTGCATCTTACCCGTGGTCGGTTGTTGAAAATTCTTGGAGCGGCGAGCAGTTTGGTTTTCAAAAAGAAAACAACAACATGGACCGCGTAGCCGTTGAAGGCTGGGTTACAACTGACGTAGCAAAAGAGCTTTTTACTAAAGCAGGATTAGATTTCGATACTGCGAAAGAAAACGCAGCTAAAGGTGCTTACCATGTTGATATGGGCGATTTAACTGCTTCTGTTAATGTTAAAAACACGATTAAAAAATCAGTATCGTATAACTTTATCGCCACTTTACCTGGTAGTGAAAAACCAGATGAGCATGTTATTTACTCGGCTCATTGGGATCACTTAGGTACAGACAAAACACGTAAAGGCGATCAAATTTATAACGGTGCTCACGACAATGCAACGGGTACCGCTGGGCTAATTGAAGTAGCTGAAGCCTTTACTAAATTACCAAAGCACCCTAGCCGCTCAATGACATTTTTAGCAGTAACTGCTGAAGAGCAAGGCTTATTAGGGTCTAAATACTATGCGGCAAATCCCGTGATTGCAGCGAATAAAACAGTCGCTAACATAAACATGGATAGCTTAAATTTATTAGGCAAAGTAAAAGACATGAATGTGGTTGGTATTGGTAAATCACAAATGGATGAGTTTTTAGAAACTGCGGCTAAAGAGCAAGGCAGAACAATATCAGGTGATCCTAAACCATCATCGGGTGGCTATTACCGCTCTGATCACTTTGCATTTGCAAACATGGGCATTCCGGCTATGTACGCAGGTGGCGGCACAGTGGCTGCTGATGAAGAAACGGCTAATTACCGTAAACGTATGAGTTTAGTACTTCGCGGTTGTTACCATCAACCATGTGACCGTTACCGTGATGAATGGGATTTATCGGGTGCTGTTCAAGACTTACAATTATTTTATAAAGTAGGTTTTGATATTTCTGAAACAGAACAGTGGCCAACGTGGAATACAAACTCTGAATTTCAGCGTAAGTAACCCAATTTAATCACAGCCTTAAATTCAAATTTAAACTAACTTAGATTTGGCTATCGAAAAACTCAAACAGAGTAATCGATTTAAATAGATGCAAATGATATTGATTATCATTTAATTAAAATATACAGTGTGACCTAGTTAATTTATTAGGTCGCATTGTATGATTTCACTCCCTCACATTGGTTTTATTACTCCTGCCTCAAAACGATTTTTGAGCCAAAATAAACGCTTACTGCTGCCTTTATTTATTTTAACTTGTCTTGCAATACCGCAATTACGCGAAATAACAATGACCGCACTAAGTGATGCATTTTTTCAAGTGAGTGTGTTTGTTGCTGCTACCCTTTTAATTTATTACTACGCTATAGAACACTTACCTCAATTAGAGCTTAGTTATTTAAGTGCCAAGTCCCCTATTTTAGAAATTAGCTTTGCAGCGGTTTTAGGTGCATTACCTGGCTGTGGTGGCGCTATTATTGTGGTTACTCAATTTACAAAAGGCCAAGCAAGCTTTGGTGCTATTGTTGCTGTGCTAACAGCTACAATGGGAGATGCAGCATTTTTATTACTTGCTACCCGCCCTACTGAAGGCTTGTTAATTATGGGAATAGGGTTAGTTGTGGGTACATTCAGTGGTTTACTGGTTAATACAATACACAAAAAAGACTTTTTACGCCCAACAGCGCAAGAACAAAAGCACCAAATTAAAATACTCTCAACTAACATTATTAAAATCAGTAAACCGGTTTGGATGGTAGCAATTATCCCAAGCCTTATAATTGCCTTTTTGATTGCCTTCAATGTTGATTTTTCGCAGTTTGGAGCAAGCACAGGCACTGTAATTACGCTATTTGGTGCATTAATGGCTTTATTTATTGTTAGTATTTGGGCACTTTCGTCAAGAGGTGAAAGCTATCAAGAAGTAACGTCAGAAGACGATGCATGTAACCCCCCTTCTAAAATAATAAAAGTATTACAAGATACCCATTTTGTAACGGCATGGGTTGTAGCCTCTTTTATGCTATTTGAGATTTTGGTTAACATTGCAGGACTTGATTTAAAAACGTGGTTTGTACATTACGCCTATTTGGCCCCATTAATTGCAGTGCTTATTGGTTTTTTACCTGGTTGTGGTCCGCAAATAATTGTTACAACGCTTTATATTCAAGGCATTATTCCCTTTAGTGCTTTAGCAGGAAACGCAATTTCTAACGATGGTGATGCGTTATTTCCAGCAATAGCAATGGCGCCTAAAGCTGCAGTTATAGCTACACTTTATACGTCTATTCCCGCATTAATAGTTGGTTATGGGTTGTATTTTTTTGCTGAAATTTAAAAGAATGAGAAATAAAAAAACAAAAAAGCTCAGCAATTGCTGAGCTTTTAACATGTTAAGTTATTCTTACTTATACAGTAGTTGGTTCTACTGCTAATTCTTTTGGATTTGGACCAAAATCGTTTTCACCTTCGTGCGAATCTTGCGCAAGAAAAACAATTAAAACAATCCAACCAATGACTGGCACTAACCAAAGTAGCTGCCACCAGCCTGAACGGCCTGTGTCATGTAGACGACGAGCACCAATACTTAAGCCAGGAATAAATAGCGCTAAGCTATAAATAGAGCTTACGAACATTGTGTCTGTAATACCATCTATAACACCTGTCAAAAGCGAAAAAATAAAATTAATTAGCATAAACATCCAAAATGCTTTACGACGATTACGGCCTGAAAAATCTGCGTAGCTACGCAACGCGTTCATATAGTGTTCCATAAAATTTCCTTAGTGTTATTTTTTATATTCCCTAACGGGGTTAATCCAATTACTTTTTAGTAACATTTGTATCTTAATTAAAAACAGCTGACATTAAAACAAAAACCAGCTAAAAGCTGGTTTTTATTAAATATTAACAATTTAGCTATTAACTCATAGCCATCATCATTGCCGATGGGTTTTCTAAGTAAGACTTCCATAGGTTATTAAAACGAGCAATAGTGCCCCCATCAATAACACGATGATCGCCAGACCAGCTCACTTGCATAATAGCTTTACTCACAACCTGCCCACTTTCATCAAAACGCGGTAGATGCTGCAGTTTACCTAGCGCAACAATAGCCACTTCTGGTTTATTAATTATAGGGGACGCGATAGTGCCGCCAATAGCACCAATGTTAGAGATGCTAATTGTCCCACCTTTTAAATCATCGGGTGCAACACGGCCTTCTCGCGCTGAATGAGTTAAGCGGGTTAAATCATTTGCCACATCAATAATGCTTTTACTCTGGCACGATTTAATATTAGGCACTAACAAGCCAATTTTAGAATCAACCGCTATACCGATATTATGATCGTTATAATAGGTAAGCTCTGAGCATTCATCGTTCACTTTTGAATTAAGTACAGGGTACTCTTTCATTGCTAGCGAGAGTGCTTTTACAAAAAATGGCATCATGGTGAGCTTAACGCCCTGTGCTTTGTACTGCTCTTTTAAAGCGCTACGCAAAGCTATAAGCTGTGTTAAGTCTATTTCATCACTAAACGTAAAGTGCGGAATAGTTGAAACCGAAGCCACCATTTGCTTGGCCATGGCCGCTTTAATGCCTTTAATTTTCTCTACTCGTACGCCACCGCTTTGATTCTGTGTTTGGTTTTGTACTGCACTTTGAGAAGCATCGCTATTAAGCGGTGAAGTATCAATAGTATTTGGCACTTCGCCTTTTACAAACTCTTCAATATCTTGCTTGTAAATACGTCCATTTTTACCACTACCTGGTACACAGGTTAAATCAACATCTAGTTCACGTGCTTTACGACGAACCGCAGGTGATGCAACCGCTTTTTGATTGATAACTTTAGCAGCTTGCTGCGTTTTAACAGGGGCAACTTTTTCAGCGACGGCATTAGTTTGAGCCTTTACGACCGCTTGGTTTATATCAACACTTGGTTTTGCTGCACTGCCTGCAATTGTCATTTGAAACAACGGGCTATGTACTTTTGCTATTTCGCCTTTTTGGTAATATAGTTTTTTTACTGTGCCTGTATATTTTGCCGGAATTTGTACTAATGCTTTGTCGGTCATTACGTCACAAACCGCTTGGTCTTCTTCTATTTCGTCGCCTTCAGCAACTAACCAATCAACAATCTCACACTCAACAATACCTTCACCAATATCCGGTAATATAAAGTCCTCAACCACATCAGCTGCATCATTAGTTTTATTTTCAGCTTGTACTGGCTCTTGTACTACTTCATTGCTAATGCTTTCACCTGCTACATCCATAGCGAATAAAGGGGCATGTACTTTAGCAATCTCACCTTTTAGATAATATAGCTTTGAAATAACGCCATCATGCACTGCCGGAATTTGTACTAATGCTTTGTCTGTCATAACATCGCAAATTGGCTGATCCTCAGATACGGTATCGCCTTCTTGTACTAGCCATTCAACTACTTCGCATTCAACAATGCCTTCACCAATATCGGGTAATATAAAATCTTTAGCCATGGTAACCCCTAAAAATCCATTGATTGTTTAATTGCAGCCAACACTTTTAGTGCATCTGGTACGTATTCTTTTTCAAGTGCCAGCGGGTATGGCGTATCTAGACCACATACACGTAAAATTGGCGACTCTAAATGCAAGAAACACTCTTGTTGTATTGTCGCGGCTATCTCTGCACCAAAGCCATTGGTTATAGGCGCTTCATGACTCACGATTAAACGGCCGGTTTTAATAACCGATTTAGCAATCGTTTCAACATCCCATGGTAAAATACTACGAAGGTCAATAACTTCACAGCTTATACCTTGCTCACTTGCTTGCTTTGCTGCATCTTCAATAATCTCCATTTGAGCACCCCACGCTAAAAGCGTAATATCAGCCCCCTCTTGCACTACTTCAGCCGTGCCTAATTCAATACTATAATCTTCTTCTGGCACTTCGCCAATTGATGCACGATATAAACGCTTAGGCTCAAAAAATATGACCGGGTTATCGTCTTTAATTGATGCACGTAATAAACCTTTAGCTTGATAAGGGTTACGCGGTACAACTACTTTCAAACCCGGTGTGTGTGCAAAATAGGCTTCGGGTGATTGTGAATGGTATAAACCACCAGCAATACCGCCACCATAAGGTGTACGAATAGTTAAGTTACCGACATTAAATTCATTACCACTGCGATAACGAAATTTAGCGGCTTCATTTACTATTTGATCAAACGCTGGGAAAATATAATCAGCAAATTGAATTTCTGCCAATGCAGGCGCACCAAAAGCAGCTAAACCATTAGCAAAACCTAAAATACCTTGCTCGGTTAAAGGCGTATTAAAAACACGATGTTTACCATACTTTTCTTGTAAGCCCGATGTTGCTCTAAATACACCACCAAAGTAACCAACATCTTCACCAAAAATACAGGCTTGAGGGTGTTCATTCATCGTAATATCGAGAGCAGAGTTAATTGCGTGGAGCATGTTCATTTTAGCCATTACTTAATTCTCCCTGCGGTTACTGGGTAAGCATCTGGATGCTGTTTTATATGTTCTTTTAGTTGCTCGTACTGGCGTTGCAATAATGGAATTGGTGTATCGTAAACGTCAGATACCAGTTCTTCTAAAGCGGGCTTTGCAACAACTTCAGCACGTTTAAGCGCGGCTAAAATTTCTTCACGAATCGACTCTTTTGCTTTTATATCGTCTTCTTCGTTTAACCAGTCTTGCTTGACCAGCCATTTTCTAAATTTATCAATAGGGCACGTTTGATGATTCGCTTCTTCATCTTTAGAGCGATAACCACTTGGATCGTCTGACGTAGAGTGCGCACCCAAACGATAAGCAATCGATTCAATGAGTACAGGCTCACCTTGTGTTGAGGCTATTTCGCGTGCTTTTTTAGTCGCCGCATACACAGCAAGTGCATCTGTGCCATCAACACGAATTGTTTTAATGCCATAACCCACACCACGCGAGGCAATACCATCGCCTTTAAATTGCTCATCAGCAGGGGTTGATATTGCATAGCCGTTATTACGTGCAAAAAATATAACCGGCGCTCTGTGAACAGCGGCCATATTTAAACCGGCATGAAAGTCACCTTCAGATGCAGCACCTTCACCAAAGTAACAAATAGTCACATTATCAATTGTGCTGGCAAGCTCGCCTGTTTTAACGTCGATGTGCTTTATTTTTTGGCCATATGCATAACCCGTTGCCTGTGGTATTTGCGTACCCAATGGCGATGAAATCGTCATGTAGTTTAGCGCTTTAGAACCATAGTGAATTGGCATTTGACGGCCTTTGCCTAAATCCAATTCATTTGAAAACATTTGGTTCATAAATTGATCAAGCGTAAAGCCACGATAATGCAGGGCTGCCTGTTCACGATATTGAGCCATGATCATATCGTCTTGATCAAGTGCAGCAGCAGAGGCTGTAACTGCGGCTTCTTCGCCTAGGCATTGCATATAAAAACTAACACGGCCTTGGCGCTGCGCGCCTTGCATACGTTCATCTAACAAACGTATAAAACGCATTGTTTCATATAACTTAATAGCGGTATGTTTTGAAATGTCAGGTGCGGTTGCACTAGGATGAATGTCGCCGTCCTCAGTTAAAATACTAAGGGTTGGAATATTAAGCGCTTGACCATCAATAAATTCAAGCTCGTGGTTAATATTCAGCGATACGTTATTTGGATTACTCATAACCTACCTTCTTTTGTTGTCGGTAAAACAGTGCCCCTTTAAATTATTATTGTGGGTGATTGTTGCTGGTTAAACTTTGCAACATCTGCACTATCTTTAATTAAAGCTGCCAACACTTTACGTTAACGTAAAGTGTTATTCAACAGATCTGGGACGAAACAAAAGCAAATACTGGTTAAATAAGTGGCAAGTTAACGATACGGTTACTTTAATTTATAGTAATCATATAGTTAACTTTAAGTTAATAGTGGTCTGATGAGTTAAATTAGACGAAATTGCTATCAATATCCATTGGAATAACAGTAAGGAGTGCTCTTTGCCCTAATGCTACGCTCGCATTAGGAAAAATAATAGCCTCTCCTTCAACGTCAGCGTAAATCGCTGTACCACCGTCGGTTGCAAGTAGTTCACCTTTCGCAAAGCCAGTAAAGTTCTCGGCATCGTCAGAAAAAGGAAAGCTAAAATCGTTCTGCGTTCTATTAATTGTGCGATGGACAGCAAACAATTCAAAATCGTTTGCATTAAATTCAGGATATTTAACTTCATTTTGACTAATTAATGCAGTTAAGGTTTGCTTTGTTTTTTCAAAGCGAGCCATATCGTTTTGACCAAATGGCTTAACTTGACCCAGCTCTACCGTAAAAGAATCAGCACCGTGTATAAATGACGAATAATAGCTAAATGTTGTTGCAGGAGATTTCATCATAAGCACGGTATTTACACCACAACTCAATAAAAATTGTAGCTGCGACTTTTTCCATGGCTTACCATGTAAAAATGGATACACAGCAAATTTTTCGTTTTTAGAGCCTCTAATTGCAGTGTGTAAGTCGTAATGACATCGCGTACTGCCTTGCTCGCCACGTGTATAAAAATCGCTTACGTATTGCTCAAGCTTTGCAGCGCGGTTTCGCTCATTATTCATTGGTACACCTTCAACTGTATGGTGACCATTAAATAATCTATTTAAGTTTTCTTCTACAAAACGCAGGCCAATATTAATTGATTGTGGATTACCGTAAATAAACAAAACACGCTGCTTAAGTATCAGCTCGCCTTTTATAATTTGTTTAATAAGTGCATCACAAATTTCAATTGGGGCAGTTTCGTTACCGTGTACAGCGCTTGAATAAACTACATCTTTTGACGTTGTAACAGCAGGTTGAAACTCAATGACTCCGGTATCGTGTATATTTACACGAGTCCCATTATCTAAAACAAAGTCACCTGCATCTAAATGCCATTCGTTGTCACGACTAAGCGTTAAAAAATCGCCTGTTTGTTTTAGTTCATTTAAGTAAGATGGATTGGCTGACATATAATAAGCCCTTTAAAAATAATGTGAGAGTAGACTCTTATGCATATATTTTTATAAATACACAAGGTATAGAAACGAAAACGGCTGAATAAATCAGCCGTTTTAAAATTATTAGATTAAGTTAGCTTATAACTGAATCTACAAGCTTTTTAGCTTCTTTTTCAAGTAACGCTAAATGCTCTTCACCTTTAAATGATTCAAGGTATATTTTATAAATATCTTCAGTACCTGATGGACGCGCTGCAAACCAGCCATTTTCAGTGACCACTTTTAAACCACCAATGGCGGCATCGTTACCGGGTGCATGAGTCAATTTTTGCAAAATAGGCTCGCCAGCAAGTGTATCTGCTTTAACATCAGAAGCACTCAATGCTTTTAAACGTGATTTTTGACCGCTTGTGGCTGGTGCATCTAGGCGTTTATAAATTGGAGAACCAAACTCTTGTTCTAATTCTTTATAAAGCGCTGATGGCGTTTTACCTGTCACAGCAAGTATTTCTGCAGCGAGTAGACCCATAATGAAGCCGTCTTTATCTGTACACCATACAGAGCCATCAAAACGTAAGAATGCAGCACCTGCGCTTTCTTCGCCACCAAAGGCAAGCTTGCCTTTGCTTAAGCCTTCAACAAACCATTTAAAGCCTACTGGTACTTCTTTAACCTTACGGTTGTTACGAGCAGCTACTTTGTCGATCATAGAGCTAGAAACCAATGTTTTACCAATTTCTACGGTTTCATTCCAATCACGGTGTTTAAGTAAGTAATCGATTGCCACTGCTAAAAAGTGGTTTGGATTCATTAAACCATCTGGCGTTACAATACCGTGACGATCGTAGTCAGGGTCGTTACCAATAGACACATCAAAATCATCTTTTAGTGCAATAAGATTTGCCATTGAATAAGGTGATGAACAATCCATACGAATTTTGCCGTCTTTATCAAGTGGCATAAAAGCAAAACGTGGATCAACAACATCATTTACTACGGTTAAATCTAAATTATATTTTTTTGCAATGACTGGCCAAAAGTTGATGCCTGAACCACCTAGTGGATCGATACCAATTTTAATACCTGCATCGCTAATTGCTTTTAAATTAACGATATTTGCTAAGTCATCAATATAAGGAGTCATTAAATCTTCGTAGCGGATAAAGCCAGAACGCGATGCTTTAGCGAATGGGAATAACTCAACTTCAACTAAATCTTCTAGTAAAAGTTGATTAGCTCTGTCTTCAATCCATTTAGTGACGTCGGTATCTGCTGGTCCGCCATTAGGTGGGTTGTATTTAAAGCCACCATCTTCAGGAGGGTTATGCGAAGGCGTAACAACAATCCCGTCTGCTAATTCATTTGGGTGTAGCTTATTGTGGCTAACTATGGAATGGCTGATAACTGGCGTTGGTGTAAAATCACCGTCTTCTTGCGTTATCACTTGCACTTCGTTAGCAACTAATACTTCAATAGCCGAGTTAAATGCGGCTTCACTCAATGCGTGTGTGTCTTTGCCTAAAAATAACGGACCAAATATGTCATTTTGTTTTCTGTAATCACAAATAGCCTGAGTAATCGCTAAAATGTGTGATTCGTTAAATTTAACATCGTAAGAACAACCACGGTGGCCTGAGGTACCAAAGGCAACACAATGCTCTGGATTTTGTTCAAGATCAGGTTCATTTAAGTAATACGCAGATACTAATTTAGGTACGTTAACCAGTGCCGATTGTGGAGCAGTTTTGCCTGCGCCTGAGTGAATAGCCATTATATTTCCTTACAGGTAATCGCGAATTTTTTCAGCTTGCTCTGCACTATATCCAAGGCAAAGAGCAACTTCATGAAGCATCATTTTTTTACGCGTTGTATTAGAATTAGTCATAACCCAATATTCACTATCGGTTATGTTTTTAGGATTCATACTACTACCGCTATTTACTAAAGCTTCTTTACTAGTAGCAAAGTAAACACGGTCACGCCCTTTTATGTCTAATACCGCAGAAAAATCAGTTTTATGTGTGCGGTAAAATGCACTTAAAATAAACAAAAAGCGTCCAACAACACCTTTTTGCATTGCCAGCTCTTCTTTATTTAATACATTAAAAACATTATCGCTTTTTTGCTTCACGGGTACGTGAGCTACAGGCGTTTGTTTTTTTGAAGTCTCAGCAGCAGATGGCTCTGAGCTTTTTAATGTGGCGGTAGACGTAGTCGCAGTTTGATTATTTTGAGTTAGTTCTACGTTTGCGGTTTGAATTTTTTCGCCGCTCAGATTTAATAAACGACGTAAAATAGTGGATGCACTTTCACCAATACTTTGCGTATTGCTAGCAATATATTGATATAACTCGTCGTCTATGTCGATTTGTTTCATGTTCTTCCTGTCATTACGGGTCACATTTTTTTCTCCCGTGTGATTATACCCAAACCAATCAGAAATGCGAGTTACAACAAGCACTCCCGTAAACATATTAATATTTACCTCATTGTTGTTGATTTAACAAACAAAAGCCCAACTTAATAAATAGTCGCTGTATTTTTTGCTTTTTAGAGCAATGCTCGGCAAACTATGGCGAAATTTTCAGGAGGCGAGTATGCAGTTAAATTACAAGCAACAAGGGCAAGGTCCTAATGTTATTTTGATACATGGGCTTTTTGGATCATTAGAAAACCTAAATGTAATAGCAAAACCATTAAGTGAACACTTTAATGTTATTAACGTTGATTTACGTAACCACGGGCTTTCTCCTCATAGTGATGAAATGAACTACCCGGCAATGGCACAAGATATTGTTGAGTTATTAGCACATTTGAACATAGATAAAGCACATTTAGTTGGGCACTCTATGGGTGGTAAAGTGGCAATGGAATTAGCGCTTACACATCCTGAACTTGTAAATAAGCTTGTTGTACTTGATATAGCACCTGTTAGTTACCCTGCTCGGCACACAAAAATATTACAGGCATTAAAAGCGGTTTCAGCACAATCAATTGACGATAGAAAACAAGCTGATGCTCTAATGCAGCCTTACATAGAAGAACAGGGAGTTCGACAGTTTCTACTTAAAAGCCTCGCTAAAAATGAGGAAGGTCATTTTGCATGGCGATTTAACTTAGATGTGCTTGACGAAAAATATTCTACAATCACATCCAATGTTAATGAAAACAATTCTTGTTTATGCGATACTCTTTTCATTAAAGGTAATGATTCTGACTATATTTTGCCCGAGCATCGTACTGCAATTAAAGCTCGCTTTAAAAATACCAAGGCTAAAATAATTCATGGCGCAGGCCATTGGCTTCATGCTCAAAAGCCACTTGCTGTAAATAAAGCGATAAACGACTTTTTAACTGCGGTTTAAAGCAATTTTAATCGCGTGTTTTTGATTTTGCGCACTAAATATATGAATAATTATATGCTATAGTACGCGCCGTTTAATTTAAAGGTTATACGTTGATGGTCAGTCAGTTAATTAACGAATTTGATACCCTAGGGTTGTATTTTGGCTTAGCCGGTATTTTCATATTCATCGGCATGGCAATTAAAGACGTACTAAAAAGTGGCAATGTGCCTAAGTTCGGACAATACATTGTCTGGGGCGTGCTCTTTTTAGGTTGTTCAGGCTTTATTGCTAAAGGTCTTATTCAAGTATTTTGGCAAGGCGCAGGTGTAGGTTAAGCATGGCGAAGTCAGAAACAGATAGAACTACACTCGATTTATTTGAATACGAAAAACGCCCAGGCAGACCTAAAACCAATCCCCTATCACGGGATATGCAGTTAAAGGTAAATAAACGTAATCAAATAAAAAGAGATAAAGCACGTGGCTTAAAGCGTGTTGAATTTAAAGTTTCATCGCAGTTATATCAAGCATTGAGTGATATGGCAGATGCACAAAATATTAGCCGCAGTGCGCTGATTGAAACGATTTTACAAGAAAGATTGGCTATTGATACATAAAAGGTTTTAAATCCATGGCAAGTGTAGGCATTTTTTTCGGAAGTGACACAGGTAACACAGAACACGTAGCAAAAATGATCCAAAAAGAATTGGGTAAAAAGCTAGTGGCTGTTCATGATATTGCAAAAAGCTCTAAAGAAGAGATTGCTGAATTTGATTTAATCTTATTCGGTATCCCTACTTGGTACTACGGCGAAGCACAATGTGACTGGGATGACTTTTTTCCAGAACTTGAAGAAGTAGACTTTGAAGGTAAACTTGTTGCTATTTTTGGTTGTGGAGACCAAGAAGATTACGCTGAGTACTTTTTAGATGCGATGGGCATGATCAACGATATCGTTACTGAACGTGGCGCTATTGTTGTTGGTCATTGGCCGAGCGAAAGCTATGACTTTGAAGCATCTAAAGGCATGGCTGATGATAAGCATTTTGTAGGTTTGGGTATCGACGAAGACCGTCAACCAGAGCTTACAGAACAACGTGTTAAAGCATGGTCTGCTCAAGTATATGAAGAAATGTGTTTAAGTGAATTAGCTGACTAATTTACTGCATATATCGCTAGCTGTTTAAATAATTATCAAACAGTTAGCGTTTTAAGCTTTAGTGGCAATATAAATCAATTGTTCTTTGCACTTAACGCTTAGGCACGTTATCCTGTTTGTTGCTAATGTGTCGTGTACATCTTTGCAAGATGTCTAGTATAACCAAATAAAATTGAGACAGATTTAATGACTGATCATAACTTGGAACTTAAAAAAGCCGGTTTAAAAGTAACTTTACCGCGTATTAAAATATTAGAGATTTTACAATCTCCAGATAACCAACACATCAGTGCTGAAGATGTTTACAAAATTCTTTTGGATCTAGGTGAAGAAATTGGTCTTGCAACTGTATATCGCGTACTTAACCAATTTGATGATGCGGGTATTGTAAGCCGTCATCACTTTGAAGGTGGCAAATCAGTATTTGAACTTTCAGGAAGCACACACCACGATCATTTAGTATGTTTGAAGTGTGGCAAAGTGGTAGAGTTTGAAGATGAGATGATTGAACGTCGTCAACTTGAAATTTCTGAAGAAAATGGTATTACACTTACAAACCATTCTTTATATTTATACGGTGAGTGTAATGATAAAGCAGCGTGTAAAGAATTTAGCGACGCTAACAGCTAATACCGCTTTAAAAAAGCAATAAAAAACCTGCTAAGTGCAGGTTTTTTTGTGTCTAAAATACGCTTGTAATGAATATACCCAGTAAATACTGGGGATATTAAACCTGAACTCTGGTTAAGAGATTTACCAACGCATTGAATCATGGTGATATTTAAATTTATTTTCTCTAGCCAGAGATTTTAAGTGAAAACAAGGCGAATTCACGCGTCAATAGCTGGCCTCTTGCAAGTAAATTCAACGCAGTTAGCGCTGAAAATAGCTGCTCGAGATAGATTTATTATCCAGAGTTCAGGTTTTTTAGATATTACTTATTGAGTCTTAGACCATGAATCACGAAGACCCACTGTTTGGTTAAATACAACGTTCTCTGATTTAGAATCACGAGAGAAATAACCCGTACGCTCAAACTGAAAGCCCTGCTCTGCTTGTGAATTAGCAAGCGATGGCTCTAATTTAGCGTTTGATAAAACAACCAGTGACTCTGGATTTAATGTTGTTTCAAACTCATCAGCGGCTGCTGGGTTTGGAACACTAAACAAACGATCGTATAAACGAACTTCTGCCGTAATAGACTCTGGTGCTGAAACCCAGTGAATAACACCTTTTACTTTACGTCCATCACTTGGATTTTTACCAAGTGTTTCAGTATCGTAAGTACAGAATATAGTTGTAATTTCGCCATTTTCGTCTTTTTCAACACGTTGTGCTTTAATAACATAAGCACCACGTAAGCGTACTTCTTTATCAAGCACTAAACGTTTAAACTTGTTATTCGCTTCTTCTTTAAAGTCTTCTCGTTCTATATAGATTTCACGAGTAAATGGTACATCACGACGACCCATTTCTTCTTTATTTGGGTGGTTAGCCACAGATAAAACCTCAACCTTGTCTGCATCGTAGTTTTCAATAACAACTTTAACAGGATCGAGTACGGCCATTGCACGTGGTGCATTTTCGTTTAGATCTTCACGGATACATGCTTCAAGCATACCCATTTCAACCATATTCTCTTGTTTTGTTACACCAATACGCAAACAAAACTCACGGATTGAACCTGGTGTATAACCACGGCGACGTAGGCCTGCAATTGTAGGCATGCGTGGGTCATCCCACCCTTCTACATGGTTATTTACCACTAAATCGCTTAACTTACGCTTAGACATAATTGTGTATTCAAGATTTAAACGTGAAAACTCAATTTGCTGTGGGTGACACTCTAAACTAATGTTATCAAGTACCCAGTCGTACAAACGACGGTTATCTTGAAACTCGAGTGTGCATAATGAATGTGTAATACCTTCAAGTGCATCAGAAATACAGTGCGTGAAGTCATACATTGGGTAAATGCACCACTTGTCTGCTGTTTGATGATGATGAGCAAAACGTACGCGATAAATAATTGGATCACGAAGCACCATAAATGAGCTAGCCATATCAATTTTAGCACGCAGGACACATTCGCCTTCTTTGAATTCGCCAGCACGCATTTTTTCAAATAACGCTAGGTTTTCTTCAACTGATGTATCTCTGTACGGGCTATTTTTACCTGACTCTTTCAATGTACCACGGTATTGGCGTGCTTCGTCTGCTGTTAAAAAACAAACGTACGCTAAGCCTTTATTTATAAGCTCAACAGCGTAACCATATAAAGTATCAAAATAGTTAGAAGAATACTTTATATCGCCATCCCAGTTAAAACCTAACCACTGTACGTCTTCTTTTATAGAATTAACATAGTTAATGTCTTCTTTTTCTGGGTTTGTATCGTCAAAACGCAGGTTACATAAACCGTTATAATCTTTTGCGATGCCAAAATTTAAACAAATTGATTTGGCATGACCAATATGCAAAAAGCCATTTGGTTCAGGTGGAAAACGTGTATGCGTTGTTGCATGCTTTTTACTTGCTAAGTCTTCATCAATTCGGGTTCTAATAAAGTTACTTGGGCGATTCTCAATTTCCGCCATAGGAGTGCAGTCCTCTAAATATTACGTAATAACAAAACTAATGCATTATTACAAAAACATACACTAACATACAGCACTAGATTAAGGTTTATTTTTGATATTGCTTAACTTTAATTCAGCTGAACCATTGTTTATGAATAAAATTTGTTTTAACGCAATATTTAAGTCATCTAAACAGTTTATAGTAGGTAAATAACCTACATTATAAGGATTTAAAGATGGCGACACTTAATCAACATCGTGTATATATTCCAACTAATGCACGCGCTAACCACTACCTTTTAGCTGAAATAACCCCTAATCACGATTTTTATAAAAGCTTTAGTGATATAAATTGCTGCTATGAACGTATTGCACGCCAGCTGTTTGCTTCTTGTGATGAGTACGAGCTTTATAATGTGCACTTATTAGCGAATGATAAACTACCCGTTGTAAGATTTAATGATGAGTCTTATCAATTAGAAACAGATAAACAAATGCTCTTTTTTTATAATCCCCGTTATCACGAAGCGCATAAGATTTATTACACTGAAGGTACACCAAGTAAAAAAATACGCATTCTATTTTTAGCAACAGGCGATGATTTACGAGCCAATTCTGCAGAATTTCATAATAAAGTCCAAAAAGTGTTAGACACTTTACAAGGACAACTCTTAATAAATCAGCCCCAGTTTAAACTACGCGACCATCAACACTTAACGTATGACCTATTTGCTAAAGAAAAAGGCAACAAGGAAAGCTATGGTTACAAATTAAGAAGTCTCTACCCTCGCTACCAATCAAGACAATGCAGCATACCCAATGATTATGCAGAGATGACTTACGCCACTTTTACTATACCGGTTTCGCGCGCTATTAAAACGCAGTTTCAAACACTAATGAACACAAACGATTATGCTAAATTTTATGACTACTTTGCTTATGCATTTATACGTGCGTGTCAAAATAATAACTTAAACCATGGCGCTATGGTTGCTAACGGTGCAACGCCTATTATACGCAACAGTAAAATAGATAAAAGTGAAGGTAATGATGAACTTCAAAAGTTAAGTTTTGATATTGAATCTAATGAAAATCAAATTAAGCACTTTTATGAAGCAAGTAAATTGGTAGAAACGCTGCATTTTGTAGTAGTCGCAACGCAGCAGGATAAACATGAAATGGGCTACGGTCGATTTATGAACCAAGTAGAAAAAACAATCTATACTCTGTGTAATGAGCTGGCTATAAATAAACAACGCCAAGACTTATCTGTACGTTTTTTCCAGCATATTAGTTACCCGTTCTAAATTTTCATCTAATAACAAAAAGGCCCGCATATGCGGGCCTTTTCAAAGAAAAACAAGCGATTACCAGCCTGTTTTCTCTTTAAGTGCTTTACCGATATCAGCAAGTGAACGTACAGTTTTTACGCCCGCAGCTTCTAATGCAGCAAATTTCTCATCAGCAGTACCTTTACCGCCGGCAATGATTGCGCCAGCGTGACCCATACGCTTACCTTCTGGTGCAGTAACACCAGCAATGTAAGATACTACAGGTTTAGTTACGTGAGCTTTGATGTACTCTGCAGCTTCTTCTTCTGCAGTACCACCAATTTCACCAATCATTACGATTGCTTCAGTTTGTGGATCTTTTTCGAACATTTCTAGAACGTCGATAAAGTTAGTACCTGGAATTGGATCACCACCAATACCAACACACGTAGACTGACCAAAACCAGCATCAGTAGTTTGCTTAACTGCTTCGTACGTTAAAGTACCAGAGCGAGAAACAATACCTACTTTACCAGGTTTGTGGATATGACCAGGCATGATACCAATCTTAGTCTGACCTGGAGTAATAACACCTGGGCAGTTAGGACCGATCATACGAGTACCTGTTTGATCTAGTTTGATTTTAACATCAACCATATCAAGTGTAGGGATACCTTCAGTAATACAAACTATTAGCTCGATGCCAGCATCGATAGCTTCTAAGATTGCATCTTTACAGAAAGGAGCTGGTACGTAGATAACTGAAGCAGTTGCGCCAGTTTCTTTTACAGCATCACGAACTGTGTTGAATACAGGAAGACCAAGGTGCGTTTGACCGCCTTTACCTGGGCTAACACCACCAACCATTTGTGTACCGTACTCAAGCGCTTGCTCTGAGTGGAAAGTACCTTGGCCACCAGTGAAACCTTGACAGATAACTTTTGTATCTTTATTGATTAATACAGACATTATTTGCCCTCCGCAGCAGCAACAACTTTTTCAGCAGCGTCTGTTAGTGATTCAGCAGCAATGATATCTAGACCAGAGTTCTTAAGAACTTCACGACCTAATTCAGCATTAGTACCTTCTAAACGTACAACTACTGGTACGGTTACGCCAACTTCTTTAACTGCGCCAATGATGCCTTCAGCAATCATGTCACAACGAACGATGCCGCCAAAGATGTTTACTAAAACAGCTTTAACATTGTCGTCAGAAAGAATGATTTTGAATGCTTCAGAAACACGTTCTTTAGTAGCACCGCCACCAACATCCAAGAAGTTAGCCGGCTTGCCGCCGTGTAGGTTTACGATGTCCATAGTACCCATTGCTAGGCCTGCACCGTTAACCATACAACCAACATTACCGTCTAGAGCAACGTAGTTAAGCTCGAAGCTTGCTGCGTGTGCTTCACGAGCATCTTCTTGAGATGGATCGTGGAATTCACGGATTTTAGGTTGACGGTAAAGTGCATTACCATCAATACCGATTTTGCCGTCAAGACAGTGAAGGTTGCCTTCATCTGTAATTACTAACGGGTTGATTTCAAGTAGTGCGAAATCAAAATCAGTGAACATTTTACCAAGACCCATAAAGATCTTAACAAACTGTTTCATTTGTACTGGGTTAAGACCCAATTTGAAACCTAGTTCACGTGCTTGGTAAGCTTGAGGACCTACTAACGGGTCGATCTCTGCTTTGTGGATAAGCTCTGGTGTTTCTTCAGCAACAGTTTCAATTTCAACGCCGCCTTCAGTAGACG
Organism: Pseudoalteromonas sp. RB2-MNA-CIBAN-0110; assembly: GCF_040309305.1. Lineage (NCBI taxonomy): Bacteria > Pseudomonadati > Pseudomonadota > Gammaproteobacteria > Alteromonadales > Pseudoalteromonadaceae > Pseudoalteromonas > Pseudoalteromonas sp. RB2-MNA-CIBAN-0110. The sequence goes on from NZ_JBEOOQ010000011.1 coordinate 52,158, forward strand.
CCATGAAAACTACTTTACGAGATGCACGGTCAACTACTGCACCTAGGTACAATTCGTTAGCAATGTCAGTACAGCTTTCTACTAAAATTTTAGCTACTGGCTGGCCTTTCTCGTCTGTTTGGTAAGTAACTAGGTTTTTACCTAACCAGTTAGCTGCAAACGCTTTTACTTCTTCGATAGTTTTAACTAGCTTTACACCGCCAGCTTTACCACGTCCACCTGCGTGAACCTGAGTTTTAACAACCCACATATCGCCGCCAATTTTTTCAGCAGCTGCAGCAGCTTCTTCAGGTGTATCGCAAGCGTAACCTGTAGAAACGGGTAAACCATATTCGGCAAAAAGTTGTTTTGCCTGATACTCATGCAAATTCATGATGCTTTATCCAATTTTTTATACTAAAAGAGCTGAATATTTTTTCAAATAAACAACTATCCCAAATTGCGCACCTAGTATAGATCCCAAGGCTTAACATGAAAACCCCAGTACGACCAAAGGCGCAAAAAAAAAGCTGTGAATGTTCATTCACAGCTTACATTTCATACAACTAGATTAAACATCTAGCAATAAGCGAGTTGGATCTTCAAGTAACTCTTTAATAGTTACTAAGAAACCAACAGATTCTTTACCATCAATGATACGGTGGTCATAAGAAAGTGCTAAATACATCATAGGTAGTATTTCAACTTTACCATTTACAGCCATCGGACGGTCTTGAATTTTATGCATACCCAAGATTGAAGACTGTGGCAAGTTAATGATAGGTGTAGATAGCAATGAACCAAATACGCCACCATTAGTAATAGTGAAATTACCACCCGTCATATCAGCAAGCGTTAGCTTACCATCACGACCTTTAAGTGCTAACTCACGAATACCTTTTTCGATTTCAGCAACAGATAGTTTGTCACAATCTTTAAGTACTGGAGTAACTAAGCCACGTGGAGTAGATACTGCAATGCTGATATCGAAATAGTTATGGTAAACAATATCGTCACCATCAATTGAAGCATTTACATCTGGAAAACGCTTAAGAGCTTCAGTTACAGCTTTCACATAGAAAGACATGAAACCTAAACGAATGCCGTGACGCTTTTCAAACGTTTCTTGATACTGCTTACGAAGGCTCATGATTGGTCCCATGTTCACTTCGTTGAATGTTGTTAACATTGCAGTTGAGTTTTTAGCTTCAAGAAGGCGTGTCGCAATCGTTTTACGTAAACGAGTCATAGGTACACGTTTTTGAGTACGATCGCCCATCGGTGCAGCTGGAGCAGAAGCTTCTGCTTTTTTAGCCGCTGGCGCTGGTGCTTTTAAGAAAGTATCAACGTCTTCTTTAGTTACACGACCATTTTTACCCGTGCCTTTAATTTTAGAAGCGTCTAGGCCTTTCTCAGCAATTAAACGACGAACTGATGGTGTTAACACATCTGAACTTTCGCTTGAATCTGCTGCTGGCGCTGCGTCTGCTTTTGCAGCTGGAGCCGCTGGTGCACCGCCTGCTTTAACCGAACCAATTACTTGCTCGCCTAATACAGTATCGCCTTCGCCGTGAATGATATCACCCATGATGCCATCTTCTTGAGCTACTACTTCAAGAACAACTTTATCTGTTTCAATATCTACCAAGTTTTGGTCGCGTGTTACCGCGTCACCTGGTTGTACATGCCATGTAGCAATTGTTGCGTCTGCAACTGATTCTGGAAGTACAGGTACTTTAATATCCACTTCTTTACCTTCTGATGCTGGTGCTGATTGCGCCACTGGCGCGTCTTCTGATTTAGCTGGTGCTGATTCTTCTTTAGTTGAACCTTCACTTGCTGGCGCTGCATCAGCATCACCAAGTAAACCCATAACTTGGTCGCCAAGTACGGTTGCACCTTCTTCTTGTGATATTTCTGTTATTACACCGTCATGCTGTGCAACAACTTCTAAAACCACTTTATCTGTTTCAATGTCTACTAAGTTTTGATCGCGAGTTACTTTGTCGCCAACACTTACATGCCATGTAGCAACGGTAGCATCTGCAACCGACTCAGGAAGAACAGGAACTTTAATTTCTGTGCTCATTGCTTATCCTTTATTTTCTATAGTAAGCGCGTCGGCAACGAGCGCTTGTTGTTCTTTAGTATGTACTGACATGTAACCACACGCTGGTGATGCAGACGCTTTACGTCCTGCATATTTTAATTTAGCACCTTGTGGGATTGCATCAATAAAGTGATGTTGTGAACAGTACCATGCACCTTGGTTTTGTGGCTCTTCTTGACACCATACAAAATCAGTTACGTGTTGGTAGCGCTCTATAATTGTTTGCATTTCATCGTGTGGGAACGGGTATAACTGTTCAACACGTACAATTGCAATATTATCTTGCTCAAGCTTACGACGCTCTTGTAGTAACTCGTAGTAAACTTTACCGCTACAAAATACAACGCGCTCTACTTTCTCAGGGTTAATATCATCAACTTCGTCGATCATATTATGGTAAACACCGTGTGAAAGCTCTTCAAGTGATGAAGTTGCAAGCGGGTGACGAAGTAGCGACTTAGGCGTCATAACAATCAGAGGACGACGAAGTGGTCGAACTGATTGACGACGAAGCATAGCGTAAACTTGCGCCGGCGTTGAAGGAACACATACTTGCATGTTGTGATCAGCACATAGTTGCAAGAAACGCTCTAAGCGCGCTGAACTATGCTCTGGCCCTTGACCTTCGTAGCCATGAGGTAACAAAATTGTAAGCCCACATAAACGGCCCCACTTTTGCTCACCAGAACTTAAGAACTGGTCAAATACAACTTGTGCACCATTGGCGAAGTCACCAAATTGCGCTTCCCATATTACGAGAGACTTAGGTTCAGCGGTAGCATATCCATATTCGAACGCAACGACAGCTTCCTCAGATAAAACAGAATCAAAGACTTCAAATGTGCCTTGATCTTCACTTAAATGCTCTAAAGGAGTGTAAGTTGTACCATCGGATTGACCATGAACAACAGCATGACGATGAAAGAATGTTCCTCGACCTGTGTCTTGTCCTGTTAAACGAATGTCAGTACCTTCAGACGCAATTGTTGCATAGGCAAGAGTCTCTGCCATACCCCAATCAAGTGGTTTTTCACCTGTGGCCATTAGCTTACGATCGTCATAAATCTTTTTAACGCGAGATTGAGCTTTATGTTGTTCTGGGTAAGAAGCTACTTTCTCACCAAGAGCTTTTAGCTTCTCTACAGATACGCTAGCATCGTAGTCAACATTCCATTCATGACCAATATATTTGGCCCACTCAGAAGAATGCGACGTTTCTGGCTGTATTTCTGAAACAACACAGCTGCCTTCATCTAGTGCATCACGGTACTCATCAGCTAAGGCTTTAACTTCTTGTTCAGAAAAAGAGCCTTCAGCAATCAGTTGGTCTGCATAGATTAAACGCGGCACTGGATGCTTTTTGATTTTTTGGTACATGACAGGCTGAGTTGCATTAGGCTCATCAGCTTCATTGTGACCATGGCGACGGTAACAAACTAAATCAATTACTACGTCACGCTTAAACTGATTTCTAAAATCAAGAGCAAGTTGAGTAACAAATGCAACGGCTTCAGGATCATCAGAATTAACATGGAATATTGGAGACTGAACCATTTTAGCAATGTCAGTACAGTATGGCGTTGAGCGAACGTCATCTTGCTTAGAGGTTGTGAAACCTACTTGGTTGTTGACAACAATACGAATACTACCACCACAACTAAACGCATTAGTTTGTGACATGTTAAACGTTTCTTGAACAACACCTTGTCCAGCAATAGCAGAATCACCATGGATGGTAATAGGTAGTGCTTTAATGCCTGACTTATCACCTAAACGGTCGAGACGACCACGCACAGAGCCCATTACAACAGGGTTTACGATTTCTAGGTGAGATGGGTTAAACGCAAGCGCCATGTGTACATTGCCACCTTTGGTAGCAAAGTCAGACGAATAACCCATGTGATATTTAACATCACCAGAACCTAACGTTTCTTTATGTATACCAGCAAATTCATCAAATAATTCTGATGGGTTTTTACCAAGTACATTAACTAAAACGTTTAGACGACCACGGTGAGCCATACCAATAACAGCTTCTTGTTGGCCGCTTTCACCAGCGCGGTGAATAAGCTCTTTAAGCATTGGAACTAACGCATCGCCACCTTCAAGTGAAAAGCGCTTAGCACCAGGGAACTTAGACCCTAAATATTTTTCTAGACCATCTGCTGCAGTAAGCCCTTTAAGGATACGTAGCTTTTCATCTTTTGAGAATTTAGGCCTAGACTGGACAGATTCTAGACGTTGTTGTAACCAACGTTTTTCCTCTGTTGATGTGATGTGCATATACTCAGCGCCAATTGAACCACAATATGTAGTTTTTAGTGCTTGGTATAGTTCACCTAAAGGCATAGTATCGCGCCCTACGGCAAACGATCCTACGTTAAACTCGCGGTCAAAATCACTTGAAGATAGGTCGTGGTACTCTAGCTCTAAATCTCGTACACGCTCTCGTTGCCAAATACCTAATGGATCTAGGTTTGCATTTTGGTGCCCACGAAAACGGAAAGCATTAATAAGTTGTAGAACTTTAACCTGTTTAAGGTCACCGCCACTACCCTCTGCTACCACTACTTCTCTATGCTTGTTTTTTGCAAGCTGTGCAAACTGTGCTCGAACCTCTGAATGTTTTACTTCAACATCCACACCATCAACTTTAGGTAATTGTTCAAACACTTCTCGCCATTCGTCTGGCACAGAAGTCGCATCGTCTAAATACGCTTCATAAAGCTCTTCTACATAAGCAACGTTGCCGCCGTTTAAATGTGAAGATTCTAGCCATGCCTTCATCACACCTTCGTGCATTTATAAGCCCTTTTTTTTAGCGCAGAAATTAATAGTTATTATAACAAGATGGCTAATATAATTTAATATTAGCCATCTTACCTTTACTAAGCTATCAAACCGCTCGGTTTAGTAACATAGATTTGATTTGTCCAATTGCTTTGGTCGGATTAAGACCCTTAGGACAAACGCTAACACAGTTCATGATACTGTGACAACGGAACACACTGAACGCATCGTCTAAATCCGCTAAACGTTCTTCAGTTGCTGTATCTCGGCTATCAGCCAAGAAACGGTAAGCATGAAGAAGGCCTGCTGGACCAATGAACTTGTCTGGATTCCACCAGAACGAAGGACACGATGTTGAACAACATGCACACAAAATACACTCATAAAGCCCATCTAATTTATCACGTTCTTCAATAGTTTGAAGACGTTCGCCTGCTGCAGGCTGATCATTAATTAAATAAGGTTTAACTTTTTCGTACTGAGTGTAGAACTGACTCATGTCAATAACAAGGTCACGAACCACAGGTAAACCTGGTAATGGACGTACTACGATTTTACCTTTGCCATTTTTTTGTAGCGTAGATAAAGGAGTAATACATGCTAAACCATTTTTACCATTCATGTTAACACCATCAGATCCACACACACCTTCACGGCATGAACGACGGAAAGATAATGTAGGATCTTGTTCTTTTAGAAGAATAAGTGCATCCAACACCATCATGTCGTGACCTTCCTCTGTTTGCAAGGTGTATTCTTGCATACGAGGAGCGTTGTCAACATCTGGATTATAACGATAAACTGAAAATTGTACTTGTGCCATCGTCTATCTCCTAGTAAACACGTGCTTTAGGTGGGAAAGCTTCACGCGTTTTAGGCGCATAGTTTACATCACGCTTACTCATTTCATCCGTTACAGGATTGAATACTGAGTGACATAACCAGTTTTCGTCATCACGATCTGGGTAGTCAAAGCGAGAATGTGCACCACGGCTTTCTGTACGGAAGTTTGCAGCTACTGCAGTCGAGTAAGCTGTTTCCATTAAGTTGTCTAGTTCAAGACATTCGATACGCTGCGTATTGAAGTCTGATGATTTATCATCAAGACGAGCATGTTGCAGACGTTCGCGAATTTCTTTAAGTTCTTGAAGACCTGCAGCCATTGAGTCACCTTCACGGAATACCGAGAAGTTAAGCTGCATACATTGTTGTAGGTCTTTTTTGATTTGAACTGGATCTTCACCTTGGCCAGCCGTTGAATTTTCCCAACGATTGTAACGTGCAAGAGACGCTTCTAAGTCTGATTCTGAAGCAGCTTTAGATATTTCAACGTCATTTAGGTACTTACCTAAGAAGTTACCCGCAGCACGACCAAACACAACTAAATCAAGTAATGAGTTACCACCTAAGCGGTTTGCACCGTGTACAGATACACATGCAATCTCACCTACTGCAAATAAACCTTGAACTACTGTTTCGTTGCCTTGAGCATCGATTTGTAGCGCTTGTCCATTTACATTAGTAGGAACACCACCCATCATATAATGACAAGTTGGAATTACTGGAATTGGCTCTTTTGCAGGGTCAACGTGAGCAAATGTTTTAGCAAGGTCACATACGCCAGGAAGACGTAAGTTAAGTGTTTCTTCACCCAAATGGTCAAGTTTTAACTTAAGATGTGGACCCCAAGGACCATCACAACCACGACCTTCACGGATTTCAGTCATCATTGAACGTGCAACAACGTCGCGAGACGCTAAGTCTTTTGCGTTTGGTGCGTAACGTTCCATGAAGCGTTCGCCATCTTTATTTAAAAGATAACCGCCTTCACCACGACAACCTTCAGTTACTAGCGTACCAGCACCTGCGATACCCGTTGGGTGGAACTGCCACATTTCCATGTCTTGCATAGAAATACCGGCACGTGTTGCCATACCAACACCGTCACCAGTGTTAATGTGAGCATTAGTGGTTGATGCAAATATACGACCTGCACCACCAGTAGCTAATACAACAGCTTTAGATTTGAAGAAGGTAACTTCACCTGTCTCAATCTCAATTGCAGTACACCCTACTACATCACCATTATCGTTTTTAACTAAATCAAGTGCATACCATTCAGAGAATACATTTGTTTTGTTTTTAACGTTTTGTTGATATAGAAGGTGTAATAAAGCATGACCAGTACGGTCAGCAGCTGCTGCAGTACGCGCGGCTTGTTCACCACCAAAGTTTTTCGATTGACCACCGAAAGGACGTTGGTAAACACGGCCATTTTCAAAACGAGAAAATGGTAAACCCATGTTTTCTAATTCGGTAATAGCTTCTGGGCCAGTTTGACACATGTATTCAATAGCGTCTTGGTCACCGATAAAATCGGAACCTTTAACGGTATCGTACATATGCCATTCCCAGTTATCTTCGTGTGAATTACCAAGCGCAACCGTAATACCGCCTTGAGCAGATACAGTGTGTGAGCGCGTTGGGAATACTTTAGATATTAATGCACACGTTTTGCCAGATTCTGTAATTGCTAAAGCAGCGCGCATACCTGCACCACCTGCACCAATTACTACGGCGTCAAATTCACGAACAGAATATTTCACTTAAACACCCCATAATACGATTAGACCAATAGCTACGTAAGCAACGGCCATTAGGTTTAATACAAAACCTAAAACTGCACGAAGCTTTGCGCACTTAACATAGTCTGTAAGAACTTGCCAAAGGCCAATGCGGGTATGAACCATAATGCAAACAAGGGTAATTAACGTAAACCCTTTCATTGCTAGGTTAGAGAAGAGGCCTGTCCAGGCTTCGAAAGTGACTTCTGGCGTCGCTAAAAAATAGCCTATAATAAAAATCGCGTAAGCGCTGATTATTAATGCCGTGGTACGTAAAGATACGAAATCTTGTACACCATCACGTTTTAGAGTTGCTTGATTTAAAACCATATCCACACCCCTGCCAATACGGCAAACACAACACCAAGAGCCATTGAAACTTTAGCGCTGAGGTTACCTGATTCAAGTTCTTCCCAATGTCCCATATCCATAATCATATGACGGATACCACCAATAAGGTGATAACCTAATACAGAAACAGTGCCCCAAGCTATAAATTTGGCAATGAATCCGTTAAACAGACCCTTGACGAATTCAAAACTTTCAGCTGAAGAGAGAGACTCAGACCAAGCCCAAATGACAAACGTTAAAGCAAAAAATAATGCAACACCGGTGACGCGGTGAAAAATTGAAGCTTTAGCCGTTGCCGGCATAGATATAGTTGTTAGATCTAGATTTACAGGTCTTTGCTTTTTCACAGTTACTTGCCCATCTTTGCTCACAGTGGAGCTCATCTACTTGTTTTTCTAAAAACCCACCAAATATTACTGATGGAACTATCAAAATAAACGTACCAAAACAATTAAAGTTCACAAACCTGTAAATTTTAAGCTGTTAAGAATATGTTTACCCAAATACAATACGGTTTAAAACCACCGTTAGTATATATACCCACAGGGCTTTTTACAATTCTTGTTTATTTAGAGATGTTTGCGAATTAGCCAATAGTATTATATTTAATTAATACCGAATATTTATTATACATATATGCATAATGTTTATAAAAATTGACTTTAACCCCCTCTTTCACGTTAAAATGAGAAGATGTGCTTAAAACAGATTTCAGAACTTTAAAATCTAAAAATCAGAATAGATATCTTAATAGGAGATACATAACGATGGCAGATAAAAAAGCCACAGTCCAAATTGATGGACTAGATCCAATCGAACTTCCAATTTATCAAGGCACTGCTGGCCAAGATGTAATCGACGTACGTACGTTAGGTTCACACGGTCACTTTACTTATGACCCAGGTTTCATGTCGACTGGTTCTTGTGAATCTGCAATCACCTATATTGATGGTGGTAAAGGTGTACTACTTCACCGTGGTTACCCAATTGAGCAATTAGCTGAAGACTCAAATTACATTGAACTTTGTTACTTACTTTTAAATGGTGAGTTACCTTCTAAAGAACAATATGAAGTTTTTAAGAATGAAATCACTACAAGCACTATGCTTGACGAGAAGATTGCTAACTTTTTCCAAGGTTTCCGCTTTGACGCTCACCCAATGGCAATGCTTTGTGGCGTAGTAGGTGCATTATCATCTTTCTATCATGAAGACCTTGATATTACTGATGCTGAACAACGTAAAACAAGCGCAGTTAAGCTTGTTGCTAAGTTACCAACAATCGCGGCAATGGCTTATAAAACAAATATCGGCCAACCGTTTGTATACCCACGTAACGATTTAAGCTACGCAGAAAACTTCTTACACATGATGTTCTCTGTACCTGCTGAAGAATATAAAGTTAATCCAGTAACTGCAAAAGCGATGGATAAAATCTTTATGCTTCATGCAGATCATGAACAAAATGCATCAACTTCAACAGTTCGTCTTGCTGGTTCATCTGGTGCTAACCCGTATGCATGTATTGCAGCTGGTATTGCATCTTTATGGGGCCCTGCTCACGGCGGCGCTAATGAAGCATGTTTAAACATGTTAGAAGAGATTGGCTCTGTTGACCGTATTGATGAATACGTAGCTAAAGCTAAAGATAAAGCTGACCCGTTCCGCCTTATGGGCTTTGGACACCGTGTTTACAAAAACTTTGACCCACGCGCTACAGTAATGCGTCAAACGTGTCACGAAGTTTTAGCTGAGCTGAATATCCAAGATCCACTTCTTGATATTGCTATGAAGCTTGAGCAAATTGCGCTTGAAGACCCATACTTTGTAGAGAAAAAACTATACCCTAATGTAGATTTCTACTCTGGTATTATCTTAAAAGCGATTGGTATTCCAACAAGCATGTTCACTGTAATCTTTGCAATGGCACGTACTGTTGGTTGGATCACTCACTGGGATGAGATGCTATCTCAACCTGGTCATAAGATCAGCCGTCCTCGTCAACTTTATACTGGTTACACTCAACGTGACTACGTATCAACTGACAAGCGTTAATTAACGTTGGTTAGTTTAAAAAGGCCGCATTTTGCGGCCTTTTTTATTAACAACACTTGAGAATTATCATAAACCGATTACAATTCCTGCCTTAAAAACACTATGTAGATGAGCCATGCTTGCTTTAAAGTTTGATATAAATAAAATTAGAAACGACTTCCCAACATTAAATCAAACAATAAAGGGCTGCCCGCTTGTTTATTTAGACTCAGCAGCAACCTCACAAAAGCCTCAATCAGTTATAGATACAATTACTGAATTCTATACGTTTCAAAACGCTAATGTACACCGTGGACGCCATACACTTAGCGAGCAAGCAACTTATGCATATGAACAAGTACGGGATAAAACTGCAGAGTATTTCAATGTATTTAGTAAAGAGATTGTATGGACTAAAGGCGCTACAGAAGCCATTAACTTGGTCGCTAACGGATTAAAAAAGCGCTTAAATGAAAGTCATACCATAATGATATCTCCGCTTGAGCATCATGCAAACATAGTGCCTTGGCAAATAGTGAGTCAACAAACGGGTGCTAAATTAATAGCGCTTCCACTAAATAAAAATGGCACGCTGAACACCAAAGAATGCTGTGAATTTATAAAAGAAACAAAACCTGCCCTATTAGCTATTACACAAGCATCTAACACACTGGGTAATATAACCGATTTAAAACCACTAATTAGAGCTGCAAAAGACGTCAATTCTCTTGTTTTAGTCGATGGTGCACAAGGTGCACTGCATTTAAAACCCGATTTACGTGAATTAAACTGTGACTTTTATGTCTGCTCAAGCCATAAAATGCTCGGCCCAACAGGATTAGGTGTGCTTTATGGTCGATATGAGCAATTAAATACCCTTGAGATTTACCAATCAGGTGGGGAAATGATCGATAAAGTGTACTTAACTCACAGTACTTATCGTCCTGCGCCTGCAAAATTTGAAACTGGAACACCAAATATCTCTGGAGTTTTAGGCTTTGGTGCCGCATTAGACTATTTAAATGAATTAGATCACGCAAAAATCCAGCAATATGAGCAAAAATTGTTTAGTTATGCCGCTCAAAAATTGGTAAAGGTTGATGGTATTACAATATATAGCAACCTATCTGACAATATTGGTACACTCTGCTTCAACTTAAATGATGAACATCCTTATGATTTGGCAACTTTACTTGACGGGTACGGGGTTGCAGTAAGGAGTGGACACCATTGTACACAGCCATTAATGACACATTTAGGGCTTAATGGAACGCTAAGAGCGAGCTTTTGTTTTTATAATACCTATGAAGATGTAGATATATTCATTGATTCACTTAAAAAATGTATCGCTTTACTGGACTAAACGTCACTTTAATAGAATTAATTAGGATAACTCATGACAAATACGTTTAACAAAGTCACAGAATCTATAAAAAATGCGCCCGCTTGGCAGCAAAAATATCGTGAGATAATGCTTTTAGGAAAAACTTTACCTGTTTTAGCTGATGTTTTGAAGACTGATGATGCACTTGTACCAGGCTGTGAAAGCAAAGTATGGATGTTTGTTGAATTTGATTTAACAGAAAATACACTTGTTGTAATTGGTGACTCAGATACACGTATAGTAAAAGGATTATTAGCCATTATTTTAGCGCTTTACAATGGCCTCACACCAGAGCAAGTAGTGAATAAAAATGCGTATGAAGAATTTGAAAAGCTCGGCCTTATAAGCCACTTAAGCGCATCACGTGGTAATGGTATTAAAGCCATGGTTGATAAAATACAAACCATGGCACAACAAAAGCTTAGTTAGCAAAAACTAAGCTTGCGAGCGTTGTTTTTTATCTAGATATTTACGCACCGCTTTTGCCGCAACAAAAAAGCCGAAGCTTCCTGTGATCATAGTCACAGATCCAAAACCATTATTACAATCCATATTCATCGAGCCATCAGCACTTTGCTTAGCATGACATACGCTGCCATCGCTTCCTGGGTAAACCAATTGCTCTGTTGAGTAAACACAATCAATATTAAACTTACGTTTAGGATTATTACTAAAATTATACTGCTTACGCAAAATATAACGTACTTTTGCAAGTAATGGGTCTTGCGTAGTTTTAGCTACATCACCAAAAGTTATTTGGCTAGGATCTGTTTGCCCGCCAGCACCACCGGTAGTAATTATAGGAAGTTTATTACGTTTACAGTGAGCAATTAATGCTGCTTTTTCTTTAACTGCATCAATACAATCAATCACATAATCAAAACCTTGAATATGCTCTTGAATATTATCAAGTGTAATAAAGTCATCTATTACATTAACTTGGCACTGTGGATTAATAAGCTCGCAGCGCGCTTTCATTGCATCTACTTTAGCTTGACCAATAGTGCCCGTTAACGCATGAATTTGTCTATTGACGTTAGTCGCGCAAATATCATCCAAATCAATCAATGTTATTTTACCAACACCAGTACGTGCAAGTGCTTCTGCTGTCCAGCTCCCTACACCACCAATCCCTACTACACAAAAATGTGCTTCTTGAAGCCAATCAAACTGTTGATGACCATATAAACGTTTAATACCACCAAAACGTATATCTGTAACTTTTTCGCTCATTTACCAATCCAGTTGCCATGGCGATTGCCATGCTTGAAAATCTTGATGTTTAATTAACGCCAAATACTCATCACCACTATCGGGTAATAAAGTTAGCTGTATTTGTTCACCTTGCCATAAAAAGCTTAACGCATATGCATGTAAATAGGTACGATTTGAAGGCGTGCCTGAATACATAGCATCGCCAAAAATAGCTGCGCCCACACTTTTTAGTGCCACTCTTAATTGATGCGTCTTTCCTGAATAAGGTTTTAAAATATACCCTCTAAATCCTGGCTTATAACTCAGAGAATAGAATCGGGTGATTGCAGGGTTAAGTGTACTCGTTAGTAACTTAAATGAGCCACGGCGAGATTTAGCCATATCGCCTTTTATCCACCCTTGCTTCTTTTTAGGTTTAGCATCACTAATCGCTAAATAAAATTTATTAATCGCATGCTCAGTGAACATAACAGTAAAGGCGGCTGCAGAGGCTTTGTTTCTTGCTAAAATAATAAGCCCTGATGTCACTTTATCTAAACGATGAACGGCATAAAGCTTTTGAGATAATTGTTGTTCGGCTAACACAACAAAGCCGGGACCATCTTCTGAATGAAAATTAAGACCTGCTGGCTTTTCTAAAATATAAAAATCGTTATGTGTATAAACAACGTTTAATATCTTACTTACTTGTTCACTCACACGTTTTTACTTTTAATATGCGCTATCACTTTAGCTAAGTCATCGGGCGTATCGACACCTGCATGAGGGGCTATTTGAGCTTGCTCTATTTTGATTTTATAACCATGATACAACACACGTAACTGCTCAAGCGATTCAAGTAGCTCAAGTGGCGATACGCTCAATTCTATATATTGTTTAATAAAACCCGCTCTGTACGCATAAATACCTACGTGGCGCTGAAATGGCGCTAAATTAAGAGCACTGCTGTCATTCATCATTGTGCTTCTATCAAACGGAATACTTGCACGAGAAAAATACAGCGCATTTTTATTTATATCGCTAACCACTTTAACGGCATTAGGATTAAATACTTCATCACGCTCTTCAATAGCAACACTTAACGTTGCCATTGGTGCTGTTGAATCACTTAATAGTGCAGCAACTTGGGATACATTTTCTGGCGCAAGTAAGGGCTCATCGCCTTGTACATTAACCACAATTGTATTGCTGTCGAGATCAAGTAAATCAACTACTTCGGCTAAACGCTCAGTACCCGATTGGTGATCTTCGCGAGTCATTACAACATCACTAGTAAATAAACTTACTGCATCAAACACTTTTTGATGATCGGTTGCTATAACCACTTTACTTGCACCTGATAAACATGCTTTTTCGTAAACATGTTGAACCATTGGCTTACCGCAAATATCAGCAAGCGGCTTACCCGGTAGTCGAGTTGATGCAAAACGTGCAGGAATTACAACTACGAATTCCACTTTTCAACCTCTTCTAAAGATAACTCACGTGCTTCGTTTTCAAGCAATACTGGAATATCATCTTGAACGGGGTAAGCAAGCTTAGCTGCAGTACTAATTAGTTCGTTGTTTTCTCTATCAAAGCGTAATTTACCCTTACAAACTGGGCAAGCAATTATCTCGAGTAATTTTGTATCAAAGGCCATTGAGTATTCCTTTTTCTTTTAATAATGAATTTAATGTGTTTATTACGCTATCGGAAGGCTCTGCATCTACAGGTAAATAATACCAATTAGGTTTTGCAAAGGACTTACATTTAACCGCGTCTTTTTCGGTCATTATAATGCAATCATCACCAAACTGGGTAAAATCATCTGCTGTATAAGCATAATGATCTCTAAAATGATGAGTCGACAATAGCTTAATATTTTGTGCTTCTAATGAGTTTTCAAACCGTTTAGGGTTCCCAATTGCACTTATTGCATGTGCCTCGCTTACGTTACTTTTTGCGTCATCACTTGAATTAACTAAGCGAAGGTTACTTACTTGCAGCACGTAGCTATTATTAGCCTCACCGCCATTTTCAATTACTATATCAACACTTTGTAAGCGTTTAGTTGTTTCGCGTAGTGGCCCTGCGGGCATAACAAAACCATTACCAAAGCGGCGTTCACTATCAACAATACAACACTCAATGCTACGAGGCATTTTATAATGCTGCATCCCATCATCAGAAATAATGACATCTAGCGTATAATTTTTTTCTAATAAATCGATATTGTGTTGTCTATTAGGGCCAACAGCTATTGGGCACTTTAAACGATGGTATAAAAGCACAGGCTCATCTCCAGCCTGTTGGGCGTCAACAACTGAAGTGACTAACAGCGGGTAATTATCTGATTGCCCACCATAACCTCTACTAATAATACCCACTGATAAACCTTGCTCGGTCAGATACTCATACAACCACAAAACAAAAGGTGTTTTACCATTGCCGCCTACGCTTATATTGCCGACTACAATAACAGGCGTTTTGCACTCAAAAGGTTTAAGTATTTTAGCGCTGTACAAGAGTTTTCGAAATGCCGATACAACCCAAAACAAAGCACTTAATGGTAATAACAATAAAGTAATTAGACCAAATGGTTTATACCAGCTTTGCTCTATTTTGCTCATGCCTGATCACCAAACTGCATTTTACAAAGTGCTGAATAAGTACCGTCATTTGCTAATAAGCTACTATGATCGCCACTTTCTATCACACGACCGTTATCAATAACATAAATTCGGTCACTGTTTTCAATAGTAGATAAGCGATGTGCTATAACAATAGAGGTTTTATCTTTCATTAACGTTTCTAATGCTTGCTGAATAAGCTTTTCAGATTCGGTATCAAGTGCTGACGTTGCCTCATCTAAAATCAAAATAGGTGCATCTTTTAATATTGCACGCGCTATCGCTATTCGCTGGCGTTGACCACCTGAGAGCATTACCCCATTTTCGCCTACCATGGTGTTTAATTGCTCTGGCAGGTCTTTAACAAATTCCCACACGTGCGCTTGTTTGGCAACTTGTTCTAACTCTTCAACAGAGACATCGTGCTTTATGCCATAACAAATATTATTGGCAATCGTATCGTTAAATAACACAACTTGCTGAGACACTAAAGCAAATTGGCGACGCAGATCAGTTAATTTATAATCCTGCAGTGCTATGCCATCAAGTAAAATTTCACTCGGTAGTTCTAAATCATAATAGCGGGGTAACAAGTTAGAAATTGTTGACTTACCAGAGCCTGAGCGCCCAACTAAGGCAATACTTTCACCCGCCTCAATCGTTAGCGACAAATCGTTTAATACGGCTTCATCTTTCGTTGGGTACTTAAAGGTTACGTTCTTAACTTCAATTAAACCTTTAACTTTATCAACCGAAACAGTGCCTGTATCTTTTTCCATTTCTTCGTCTAAAACTAAAAATATACTTTGCGCTGCAGAGATACCACGTTGCATATCACTATTCACATTGGCAAGTTGTTTTAGCGGACGCAGTAACATCATCATTGAGGCAATTAATGCCATGAAGTCACCAGATGTAATCGTATCAATCATTGATGGCAACGACACCGCCCACAAAATAACTGCCATGGCACTTGCCGCTAAAATTTGAATTATAGACACACTAAGCGCTTTAGTTGCGTCCATTTTAATACGTTGCTGACGATTATGATTATTAATTTTCGAGAAGTGATTAATCTCTTGATCTTGACCACCAAAACCATGAATAACTTTATGTCCGCTCAGCATTTGTTCTGAGCTACGGGTAACTTGCCCCATGGCAGATTGAATGTTTTTAGAAATGTGGCGAAAACGTTTAGAGACGACGGCGACAATAATAGCAACAAGTGGGATGATCACTAAAAATATCAGTGATAGTTGCCAACTGGTATAGAACATTACCGCAAGTAAAAATACAACAAATGCCCCTTCACGTACAACTATTAGCAAGGCTTTAGTAATCGCTTGTTGAACTTGTTCTGTATCAAATGTGATTTTTGAAATTAAATCTCCCGTTGAGTTTTTGTCATGAAAAGAAACGGGTAAGTGCAATATGTGCTCAAATAACTCTTGGCGTAAAGAACGTACAACTTGGGAGCCTACATAACTTAAGCAGTAAGAAGACATAAAGTTAAAAACACCACGCCCTAGAACTAACGCGATAACGACAAAAGGAGCGTACTTTAAAACTTCTGTATTACGCTGGTTCAAACCTTGATCAATAAACGGCTTCATTAATTGAATAAATAAAGCATCCATTGCTGAATAGCCTATCATCCCAATAATTGCGACAAATGCGACGCTTTTGTAGGTGCCAACATATGAGACAAGACGTTTATAAATTTGTGTAGTACTTTGATCCATAACACTCTCTAAATACAGTAACAATCTGTATTGTATCCTCCGATGAGATAAAACTAAACGTCAATCTTTGATAAACCAGTAACTTTCCTGCCCTCTTGCTGTTTCTATAGCCAAATTCTTTGCATAAAATTTAATACTAATTTGCCCTTCAACGCCTGTCGTAAATTGCTGAGCGTTTATTTGGTTATAACGTTCGACGACAAGAGGCTTGGGGAATTCCCATTGTCCTTTATAGGCACTTGAATGAATGACTACTTGGGGAGCAACGTTATATATAAAATTAACACTTGATGATGTATCGCTGCCATGATGCGGGCTTAACATTACTGTACTTTTCAACGATTTATTATCCGCTAATAGCGATGCTTCACGCGCCTTTGATATATCACCGGTAAATAACACGCTATGAGTATTATCTGATACCCTAACAACGCATGAATCATCATTTTCATTTCCAAACCCTTTTGTACTAAAGCTTTGTACTTTTAATCCAGCAAAATCAATGTTTATGACTTCACATACATTATGTGTATTTTTAGGATGAAATTGTTGTAATGTTTCACCAAAGCCAGCATCTATGAAATGTTGTAATCCTCCAGCGTGATCATTATCTTCATGACTTAGAATCGCCGTTTTCACTGTTAAATCATTTGCTTTAATATAAGGCAATAAAATACTTCGCGTACGGCTAAAGCGATTGAAATAACTGGGGCCAAAATCATAAATAAGCACTTGTTTATCTTTTTCAATTAATGCCATAAGTCCATGCCCTACATCAAATACATGTAGTTGCCACTTAGACTTTTCTATTAGCCAATAATTTAATAAAAGCGTTATTGCTGGAATAAAAGCGAGCCATTTATAAGGAAGAAAATAAACCATCAACATAATAATATAAGTAAAAACGACAAATATTGAGTCAATTCTGCCAGTCGTTATCCACCTTAACGATTCTGGTATTTCATTAAGCAATTTAAATAGCGCATATAAGCCAGTATCAAACAGGTTTATTAAAATACTTATATCTAAGAAAATACTCAGTAATGTAAAAACAATTAAAAAAGGTAAGATAATGATTGAAAGCAGCGGTATAGCAATTAAGTTTATTATCAAACCTGCAATACTTACCCCATTAAAAAAATAGAGTGAAAGTGGCAATAAACCAATAAATAACGCTATTTGAATAACAAACAGTGAAATAACTTTGTTTTTTATGCGAGTGTTTAATATTGGTAATTTATTAATAACTGTAAAAATGATAGCAACCGCTAAAAATGAAAAGTAGAGACCTGGATTGAGTAAATTAAATGGGTTAACAATAAGAACAATAACCAAGGCAAATAAAATGCTCCGCCAACGCAGCGGCTGCTTAGCAAGAAAATACAATAATAAATAACAACCCAGCATGATAAGCGCTCGCGTTGCCGATACTAAAAAGTCACTTAAGTACACATAAACCAAGGCTACTAAAAATCCGCATGAACTGTAATAAAGAGTCAGGTTGAATGATTGCCAGATCGAAGAATTAATTTTTGCAAAAATGAATCGAGTAAATAGATAACCGAAGCTAAAAATCAAACCAATATGTAACCCCGATATAGCAAGTAAATGACTTAGCCCAAGAGATTGCATTAATTGTTTATCAGCGTAGCTCATCAAAGATTTTTCACCGCTAAGCAATGCATAATAGAGCCACTGTAGTTTTGTATCCGTATAAGTGTTTTTAAGGAAGTGTTGATAATCTAAAATTATGCTTTGTTTGTCGCTATTTATAATATTAAGATTTTTATTAAGCACTTTACCTTTAAATAATATTCTACTTATAAAAGCATAACGTTCATTATCAAATACATTAAAATTTTTATTACTACGAAAATGTTTTAAATGAATTAAAGCAGAAAATTCATCACCTACTATTAAAGGCTGTGCAGAATTAACACTGAGCATTGCTTTGGGTGCTCTAAAATCCGAAAAATTACTCCCTTCTAATGCCACTATTTTAACTTTAATATATTGAGGTTTTTTGTCAGAAATAACCTCTTCAACAATTAATGTAGAATCAAGTGCATACTTTTCATCCGGTTTTGGTATTTCAAAACTATAAAAAACGTAAAAATGCAGACCAACGAAGCAAATTGCACAAATAAAGCCTAACAATACATTTAAAAACGGCTTAAAATAAGCGCTCACTATAACAATGAAAATTGTGAATACTGTAAATTCGAGAGTTTGATAATAAAATACGGTTGCTATACAGCCAATTACAAACCCAAGACTTATCCACACTGATGTAAATGGTTGCTTTAAATGGCTAAAAAAACGATCCAAAGATTTTTACCTGATCCAAATAAAATTAGACATCATAAATCACTAAGAATATTTGGACGCCTTTTACAAGATGCAAATCTTTGGCATTTAAATAGACGTTCTGCTCGAGGTGCATTTGCAGTCGGGTTATTTTTTGCTTTCATCCCTGTTCCTTTTCAAATGGTTTTAGCAGCAGCCGGCGCTATATTATTTAGAGTTAATTTACCTATCTCAGTAGCATTAGTATGGCTTACAAACCCTCTAACTATGCCACCTATTTTTTATGGCTCATACTTAGTGGGTACATTAATACTTAATCAGCCTGAGCAACACTTTGTATTTGAAGCTAGTTGGTCTTGGTTTCTAGAGAGCATAGAAACTATTGGCCCTGCATTTTTACTAGGTTCGTTAGTATGTGCTTCTATTGCATCAATTATCGGCTATTTTGGTATTGATATTATTTGGCGCCGTTCTGTTAAAAAGGCATGGTTATCGCGAAATAATTAGTAGCGTTAAAGCTAAATAATAATTATAAGATTCATGGCAATCCTAATCTTATAAAATATTATAGACGAAAAAAAACCAACTTTATTAAGTTGGTTTTTTTTATAATCAATATTAGTAAACTTTAAAAGCGAAATATACGTCTTAAGCCAACTAATGGTAATAGCAATAATGTATACCAAGGAAAGCTAGCAGAGTTACGCTCATACACTTCTGCTTCTACTGGAGCACAGTTTTCTACTTCACCATTTGCAATTGGCGTTAACTTAACTGCAACTGCGATACTTTCGTATTCAATTTCACCATTGATATCAGTTACAACACCGCCTAAAGAATCAAGTTTTTCAACTGTCTTAGTCGCAGTACCAAATATTTCATTATTTTCATTAATAGCTGTTGCTTCAACCATTGAGTAAGCGTAGTCAGTTTCGCCATCAGTGTCATAACAAGGCAGTAAATCATTTAGATTAGTTATTTTGTCTTCACCAATTTTGTAAATAAAGGCTTCTTTGAGTCGTGAGCTATCAGAAACACCTACTTCCCCTTCGCCTACAATATATCCTTGATTATTTATATCGTTGCCATAAGAACTTGAGCTTGAAAAATAATCAGTTGGGAAAACTGTATTACCCGTTTCGATGTCATGATAGAAGAATTTATTACGAAGAGTACCTTCAATACGCTTTGTCGCATAACCTGTAATTACATCATTATCATTAATAGCGATTGATTTACCAGCCTGCCAATCGTCTTCTTGATCAATAAAATCAGTAACTGCACCGTCTTTAAAATAAACTGGCATTGTAAGAATCGTATCATCATTTTTGTAATAACGCGTATTTGATGAACCAACTACAGTGCCTATTGCATTAATAGCTAAAGCTGTACTTGTAAATGCGTCATCTTCCGTTTCACCTTCATCAGGTGTAAGTGCCATACCAAGCTCTTCAACAGAAATAACATTCAGTGATTCGTCAAGTTCCCATTTAACAGCACGCTTATTAAATAAGCCTCGTGAAATATTAGAATTTAATAAATTGATACACACTGATGTTGGTTCGTCTTCATTATCACAGTTATCATCAATATTATCTTGTCTGTCATCAGGAGTACTTGTAGAGATATTACCTACAACAGTGTAACCACTATTTGTTTTGACTATATCGTTAGCGCGGCTTGTGCCACCGTATTCATTAAACTCTGGTTCTAATGGAACTTTGATCATGCCATCAGCACTTATTACAATCCCACGTTCTATAAACTCATGTGTGAACCACGTTTCTGCATCATCTTCACCATCAGGTGTAAAAGACACTTTATCGTAAGGAGCACCGCCCCAACCAACAGTAACGCCGTCTTCACTTACAGCATTAAAAAGGTTAATAGTTGAACGCGTTAAGCCATCATAATCAACAGATGCAACATCAAATAACGGTTGCTCTGTTACTTGTGTGTCATTGTACTTTATGCCAACTAATGAGCTTAATTTTTGATATTCAAAATTTGTAGAAATTGAAGATAAAAAACTAACCATGAAAGTATGTGCATCAGAATTAGTAAGTACTGCATCATTATTTTCAATGTCATCAAGTGTAAAGGTAATCTCTTTATCACTTAAATCAAATGCAGCCTCTGTATTATCGTAGCTATTTTCAATAATATTTTCAGTAAAATCTATATAGCTGATATCAATAGGTAAATTGTATAAACCATTTGCGAAACCAATAATGTGCCCGCTTTCGCTTACATCTGTTACATAAGAATATTTAGCGTCTTCAAGAGTCCCTAATTCACTTAACTGGTACGTCGCACTTGTTGCTGAAGTGCTTAATGTCGCTAAAATACTGGCAGCGAGTAATTTATATTTCATTTTAGTCCTTACTACTGATTCTGTAATTCTTCAAGTTCTTCCCAGCGCTCAAGCGCAGCTTCAAGGTCAGACTCAAGTTGTGCCAAATGGTTCAATGCTTTAGTTGTTACATCACTCTCTTGTTTAAAAAAGTCTGAGTCACTAACTACAGCTTGTTGAGCTTCAATTTCAGCTTCTAGTTTTTCCATTTTATTCGGTAGTTGCTCTAATTCAAGTTTTAATTTGTAAGAGAGTTTATTTGTCTTAGCTGCAGGTTTAGCAACTGGAGCGACTACTTTTTCAACTTTTTTTACTGGTTGTTGTTGCGTTTTTTTTTCTTGTTCAGCTAAATAGTTAACGTAAGCCTCATAGTCGCTATAGCCACCTACAATATCTGTAACTTTACCGTTACCTTCAAACGCCCATACACTTGAACAAGTATTATCAATAAATTCACGGTCATGGCTTACAATCAGCACTGTACCTTGGTATTGATTAATGATGTCCTCTAGTAACTCTAACGTTTCAATGTCTAAGTCATTTGTTGGCTCATCGAGAACAAGGATATTAGACGGTTTTAAAAACAATTTAGCTAATAGTAATCTGTTTTTTTCACCACCAGAGAGTGCTTTAACAGGAGTTCGAGCACGTGCTGGCGGGAATAAGAAGTCTTGTAAATAACCTAAAACATGACGTGAGCGTCCGCCCATCATCACTTCTTGTTTACCTTCGGCGACGTTATCTTGAACTGTTGCTTCTTCATCAAGTTTTTCACGATATTGGTCAAAGTAAGCAAATTCTAAATTAACACCTTGCTTAGTTATGCCGCTATCAGGTGCTAAATTACCAAACATTAGTTTTAACAGTGTGGTTTTACCAATACCATTTGGACCTACAAGGCCTATTCTGTCACCACGCATTACCAGCGTAGAAAAATCATCAGCAATAACTTTGTCTTTAAATGCATGACAAAGATGTTGAGCTTCAAATACTAACTTACCAGAGCGATCTGCTGTTTCAATATTGAAATCAGTTTTACCAACTTGGTCAACACGTTGCTTACGCTCTGTACGAAGCTGTTTTAACTCACGAACTCGACCTTCATTACGGGTTCTTCGCGCTTTAACACCTTGGCGGATCCACGTTTCTTCTTCGGCTAAACGCTTATCGAACAATGCATTTTGGCTTTCTTCTACTTTTAAATCATGGGCTTTTTGCTCTAAGTACGTAGCGTAATCACCAGGATACGAAATAAGCTTACCACGGTCTAAATCTAAAATACGCGTAGCAACAGCACGAATAAACGCACGGTCATGCGATATAAATACGATTCCGCCTTTAAACTCTTTTAAAAATTGCTCAAGCCACATAACACTTGCCATGTCTAAATGGTTTGTAGGCTCATCAAGCAATAATAAATCAGGCTCACTAACAAGTGCACGTGCAAGTGCTACTTTACGTAACCAACCACCAGAAAGAGACTCAAGTTTAGCCTCTGGCGTTAATTCTAATTGTGTCAAAACTAATTGAATTCGGCTATCAAAGCGCCAGCCATCAGCCGCCTCTAGTTGATTTGATAAACGTTCAAGTTTGTTTAATAACTTATCGTTACACTCTGTTTGAAGCTCATTACTTACATGATGAAAATCAATGAGTAAGTTTGCAATCTCAGGCATACCTTGCGCAACATAATCAAATACAGTGCCATTTGCGCCTTTTGGTGGATCTTGTTCTAAACGAGAAATTCTAATCCCGCCTAGCTGATTTATTTCACCATCATCTAAAA
This sequence comes from Pseudoalteromonas sp. RB2-MNA-CIBAN-0110, assembly GCF_040309305.1. Taxonomy (NCBI): domain Bacteria; kingdom Pseudomonadati; phylum Pseudomonadota; class Gammaproteobacteria; order Alteromonadales; family Pseudoalteromonadaceae; genus Pseudoalteromonas; species Pseudoalteromonas sp. RB2-MNA-CIBAN-0110. The sequence continues at coordinate 75,444 of NZ_JBEOOQ010000011.1, forward strand.
CAACTTCGCCATCAAGCACTTTTAATAGAGTTGACTTACCCGCGCCATTTCGACCAACAACACACACTCTTTCGCCACTTTCTATAACGGCATCTGCTTTGTTAAGCAAAGCATGTGTACCAAAAGCAAGCTGTGCTTTTAAAATTCTAATTAAATCCATAGTTCTTATTTGCTCTTATTCTGCTTGTGCTAAAAATTCGCGCACAGTGTGTAAAGTAAAAGGCCAAAATAATTGCTCGCCTTTTTCACTTTTTAATACAGGAATAGTAATTTGATACTCAGCTATAAGCTGCTCATCAGTCATAATATCGATTAGTAATAACTCACTCGTATTACCAAGTACCTCAGTGATAAGTTGCTCAGCTTGCTCGCACAAGTGGCAACCATCAGTGTGGTATAAAACCCATTTAGCCATGCGTGATTAGCCAGCTATTATGGATTTTTTTATTACGTTTAAAGTCTGGTGATAACGTTTTATCTGAAATATTAACGGCTTTTAAACCTAGACCAATCAGGCCAACTTCATCTATTACAAAGCCACGTTTGTTATTAGAGAAAATTAAGGTACCTGATGGGCTTAAAATCTTTTTAACCCACGTTAATAATTTAATGTGATCGCTCTGCACATCGAATGCATCTTTCATACGTTTTGAGTTTGAAAACGTTGGAGGATCTAAAAATATCAGATCATATTGCGCCGTTGCGTGCTCTAACCATTTTAAACAATCTGCTTGTTCAAAGCGGTATCGTGTATTACTAATACCATTTAAATCAAAGTTATCTTGGCCCCATTTTAAGTAGGTCTTTGATAAATCGACTGTAGTAATGGCTTTAGCACCACCAAGAGCAGCATGTACAGAAGCTGTACCTGTATATGCAAAAAGGTTTAAGAAACGTTTATCTTTAGCATTTTCTTGAATATAACGGCGCATTAAGCGATGGTCTAAAAACAAGCCTGTGTCTAAGTAGTCAAATAAATTAACTTTGAACTTAGCACCAAACTCTTCAACAACCATAGTACGGTTTTGTTTAGACATAGCGGTGTATTGATCTTCGCCCTTCTGCTTTTTACGTACTTTTACAGCAATGTTTTCAGGTGAAATCTCAAGCTGTTGAGCCGTTAAACTTATTACATCTTGCAGGCGTTTTTCTGATGTTTTTTCGTCTATTTCTTTAGGCGCTGCATATTCAAAAATTACAGCAGAGTCACCGTAAATATCTACAGCAACATTGTATTCAGGAATATCCGCTTCATAGACGCGATAAGCGTCTATTTTATTTTGTTTAAGCCAGTTTTTTAAGCCTTGCTTATTTTTTTTCAATCTATTTGCGAATGACGTTGAGCCTTCAAAATTGAGTGCTTTTTTATCATCTGTAGTCAAGCTTACTTGCTTATCATCTAGTTGATATAAGTTAAGCTCAACATCTAATGGGCCATTTTTAAATTTATAGCGCTTAAGACGCACAAGTTTTAAAAGTTTAAATAAGCTCTCGTCCATACCAAGTAGGGCAAGTTTCCAGTGATTAAAGTGCTTTTTAAAGCCAACACCTAAATTACGGTGTAAATCAACAAGCTCAGCCATAGAGCCAATACGCTCACCATACGGTAAGTTTGAAATTACAACACCCGGTAATTTTGCAACAGCTGTAAGTTTAGTTGCATCACTTTGCTTAAACTTAATCACGTCGTCAAGCTCTGCACGTTTAGCATTATCAATCGCTTTACTTAATACTTGCTCATCGTAATCGTGGCCAATTAACCACAATTTAGGATCGGTGATATTAGCGAGTAACTCTTCTTTAAGCTCTTTAAACTTAGCGGCTCTAAAACTGGGTAAACGCTCAAAAGCAAAACCTTCACGGAATAATCCTGGCGCTTCGTTTCGCGCCATACCGGCAGCTTCTATCAAAATAGTACCCGCACCACAACATGGATCGAATAAAGGCTGTTTTACATTTTCAAGCCAGCCACTTCGCTTAATTAATGCAGCAGCTAAGTGCTCTTTAATTGGCGCTTTACCTTGGCCTTGGCGGTAACCACGTTCTGACAAACGAGGACCTGAATAGTCAATATACATCGATACGCCGTAACGATTTAATCGTGCAACTACGCGCACGTTAGCATCTTGCTTATCAACGTTAGGACGTTGCTCGTATAAATCATTAAAATAGTCAACAATTGCATCTTTGATTACAAGACCCGAAAATTGCGTGTTTTTTAATGAGTCATTGGTACCATTGAAGTCGACAGCGAATGTTTGCGTAGGCCCAAACCATTCTTGCCAAGGTTGCGAGCGCGCAAAATTATACAGGCTATTTTTGTCATCTACGCCTTCTTTTTCTTCAATAAGCATAAGCACACGCGTTGCAAAACGAGTTGATAAACAAACCTTTTGCGCAAGTAATGAGTCAGCCTCAAAACGAACAGAACCAACAGTTTGCTTAGACACGGTTGCGCCAAGTTCTGTTAGTTCATCAACCAATAAATTTTCGATTCCGATAGAAGTAAGTGCGATAAATTGCAAAGTAATAACCCTTAATAGCTAATTGCGCAGGATTATAACATAGGTTGGGCGACAAACACGCCATAAAGACACGCTTAAGACTTAAATTTGGTTAGGCGGTTTGACTTTGATATTGCTGATTTAGGATGGGGTGGACTCGATTATTCAAAATACGGATTACCTCAAATTGCGCTAAAGATAAGTTTTCGTCTAATTTAAAGGTTTCACTTAAATTCAAACAAATAGATGCATCAGGACAATGCTCTACAATTAAAAAATCACCTGACTGCGCTTTAGATGTTAATTTTACTATTGCCTCTACGCTTGGTTCTGTCCCTGTGTATTCTTCAAAAAACCAACTTTTTGCTAAAACGGGTTTTAAGTGATACTTAACAGCAGTCGCATTTAATGATATTTGACAAATTTGTGCCGCAGACCACAATTCAAATCCATCCAGATAATTATAAACTTGTTCGTAAAATGCAGCATCTTCGAGACTAAAACGTGGATTTTTAAAAACAGAATCGGTGAGCTGTCTTAATTTATAAGGCGTGCATAGTTGCATGTCGTCATTTAAATCAAGTAACAAACGATTTTTATCAGGACAAGTAATCCACTGCCATTGCTTTGATGCTTGTAACATTTACTCCTCCTTGGGTATGTTGAATAATTATTGCTCAGAGTATAACCGCTTTTGACCACTTTTAAAATGTTTGCTTAGAACATTTAGCTAACGATCAAAAGCTTAGATAACTGATCCTTATAAGCCGTTAACGATCGACTTTACCAATTGTGGACCTTTGTAGATGAACCCAGTATAAACCTGAACTAAATTTGCGCCTGCATCTAACTTTTCTTTTGCAGATGTAGCATCATCAATACCGCCGACTCCGATGATTGGTAGCTTACCTTGTGTTAAGCGTTTTAGTTCACTTACTACCTCTGTAGAGCGCATTCTAACAGGGTGACCTGATAAACCGCCCGCCTCTTGTGCATATTGCTGCCCCATGACTGCGGCTCGTTCAAGCGTTGTGTTTGTGGCAATTACACCATCAATTTTATTATTTAAAAGTGACTCACTTACTTGCTCTATTTGTATTTGATCGAGATCCGGTGCAATTTTTACAAGCATAGGAACTTGCTTATTATGCTTTGCAATTAAATCTAACTGTTCATTTTTAAGACTTTGCAATAAATCGTCAAGTGCAGCACCATATTGTAAATCACGAAGCCCTGGGGTATTTGGTGATGAAATATTTACCGTAATGTATGAGGCATGCTCAAATACTTTACGCATACAATGAATATAGTCATCTTTACCTTGCTCGTTAGGTGTATCTTTATTTTTACCAATATTGATACCGAGTATGCCACTGTACTTTGCTGCTTTTACATTTTCGACTAAATTATCAACACCTTTATTATTAAAACCCATACGGTTAATAATTGCGTTTGACTCTGGAAGTCTAAAAATACGTGGCTTGTCATTACCAACTTGAGGACGCGGTGTAACCGTTCCAACTTCAATAAAACCAAATCCCATTTGACTAAATGCATCTATACATTCTGCATTTTTATCCAGGCCAGCGGCAAGCCCTACTGGATTTTTAAATTCAAGACCTAAAAAGTTTACGGGTTTATCTGAAACACTTTGTGACCAAGCTATATTTAGAGGCGTATTAGCAAAACGACGAAGATTATTAAGTGCAAACTCATGCGCCCACTCCGCATCACGGGTAAACATAAAACGGCGAGCTAAATCATAAAACATCAATATAATCCTCTTTTTAAATTTCAGACAAAAAAATACCTCAGACAAGGCTGAGGTATTGTATAACAATTTTAACAATCAGTTATTTATTTACTAAACAAATAACTGATTAAAGCTAAATTATTTTCCTGATGTATCACAGTTGTGACTTAATAACATAAGTTCACGAAGTGCAACTGAGAACTTAGCAAAGTCGTGGCTTTGTGATGTTTTAAACTCAGCCAACATTTGTTTCCAACGCTGAAGTAATAAATCTTGGCTATCCATCCACTCATCTATTTGACTATCAACATCGCTCTCGTCACCTTCAAAGCTATTTAGCACCACTTCAGATAACGTACGTTGCTGCCAATCAAGCTCTTCACGGTAAGATGAACGAGCAAGTGCTTGCCAATGATTTGCTACTGGTTGCTTAGTTATTTGCTCTAAGAACCAATGCAGACCCATTCTCGCGCCTAGTTTAAAGTAAGTATTCGATACCATCGAAATACTCTTACCTGAATTATTAGCAACCTCAGCTAAATCCATCACAGAGAATAAGCTTGATAACGAAACAATACGCTTAGCTATATCTGCAGGAACGCCGGCATCAATTAACTTATTAGCTTCAATTACAATACGATCATTTTCTTTTTCAATCATGTACGAATTTAAATTATCGCTTAAATCTTTAAATGTTGGCGCAAAGAATTCAATTCCTTGTTCAATCGTTTGTGACTTATTACGATGACGTAAGAACCAGCGCGTAGTACGGCGAACAGTACGACGAAGTTGGTAAAGCATTTCAGTTTGTACCGCTGCTGGTATTTTATTATCCAGTGCGCTGATAGAAGACCATGTATCGCGCATTTCAAATATTTCGCTAGCAATTGAGTAACACATTGCAATTTCAGCTTCGTTGGCACCGGTTTCTTCATGCATACGTACCATGAAGTTTAAACCCATATCATTAACAATGCTGTTAGCGAGCTTAGTAGCGATAATTTCTTTGCGTAATGGGTGATTATCCATCGCATCGTTAAACTTCTCACGTAATGGACGTGGGAACGATTTAACTAATAACTGACGGTAGTAAGGATTCTCAGTAATTTCATCACTGACTAAAGACTCTTTCAATACCATTTTAGCGTATGAAACAAGCACTGAAAGCTCAGGGCGAGTTAAGTCTTTACCCGCTGCTGCGCGCTCTGCCAACTCTTCATCACTTGGAATGAACTCGATAGCACGGTTCAATTTACCATCTTTTTCAAGAGCATGGATGAAACGAATCTTCTCTTTAAGCGTTGAAGTGCCCTTAGATTGCGTAATTGAAATAGTATGTGTTTGACGGTAACAGTCCTTTAATACTAATTGAGATACTTCATCAGTCATTGAGTAAAGTAGCTCATCACGTTGCTTACGCGTTAAATCACCTTCAGCTACTAGGCCATTAAGTAAAATCTTTATATTTACTTCGTTATCTGAACACGCAACACCACCAACATTATCAATAAAGTCCGTGTTTACGCGCCCGCCTTTAGCTGCAAATTCAATTCTGCCAAGTTGAGTAGTACCTAAGTTACCCCCCTCACCTAAAACTTTAGCGCCTAAATCTCTACCATTAATACGTAACGCATCGTTTGCACGGTCCCCTACATCGGCATCAGTTTCTTTAGAGTTTTTGATATACGTTCCGATACCGCCATTCCACAGTAAATCAAACTCCATCATTAACGATGCTTTTATTAATTCGTTTGGCGTCATACTCGCTTTTTTAGTGCCCAACATTTTTTTCATTTCAGGGCTAAGCGTAATTGATTTAGCTGCACGAGAGAAAACACCACCACCGGCAGAAATTAACTCTTTGTTATAATCATCCCACGATGAACGCGGCATATTGAATAAACGTTCGCGCTCAGGGTAAGAAGTAGCAGCATCTGGGTTTGGATCAACAAAAATGTGCATATGGTTAAAGGCAACTTGTAAACGAATATGCTTAGATAACAACATACCATTACCAAATACGTCACCCGCCATATCGCCAATTGCCACTGCTGTAAAGTCAGTCGTTTGACAATCGATGTCCATTTCACGGAAATGACGTTTAACTGATTCCCATGCACCTTTAGCTGTAATACCCATTTTCTTGTGATCGTAACCAACCGAGCCACCTGATGCGAATGCATCACCTAACCAGAAATTGTATTCATTAGCTATGCCGTTTGCGATATCAGAGAAAGTCGCGGTTCCTTTATCGGCAGCAACTACTAAGTAAGCATCATCTTCATCGTGGCGAACAACATCACGAGCTGGCACTACTTCACCGCGCTCTATGTTATCTGTAATATCTAGAAGACCACGGATAAAGATTTTGTAACACTCTTGGCCTTCTTTGATAAACGCTTCGCGCTCACTAGGTAGTTGTTTACATACAAAACCACCTTTAGAACCAACAGGTACAATTACTGTATTTTTAACTTGTTGTGCTTTAACTAGGCCAAGTACTTCAGTACGGAAATCTTCACGACGGTCAGACCAACGCAGACCACCACGCGCTACTTTACCGTAACGTAAATGCACACCTTCAACGCGCGGAGAGTATACAAAAATCTCAAACGCAGGAAGAGGAAGCGGTACGTCAGGAATTAAGCTAGGGCGTATTTTAAACGATATATACGCTTTAAACTGACCTGCATCATCTTTTTGGAAATAGTTAGTACGTAGCGTAGCAACAATCATATCTACGTATAAACGTATAATGCGGTCATCATCAAGGTTTGCTACATTTTCAAGTTCTAAGTAAATTTGCGTACTTAACTTTTCAAGTGTTTTAGCACTTGCTGGGCTCTTAACTGAGAACTTTTTAGCAAATAAATTAACAATTTGCGCAGCAATGTTTGGATAATTTGCAAATGTACTTTCTATGTAACTTTGTGAGAACGTTACACCAATTTGACGCATGTACTTAGCGTAAGCACGTAAAATAGAGGCTTCGCGGCCAGTTAGGCCACCCATTAACACTAAACGGTTAAAACCATCATTTTCAAGGCGGTTGCCCCAAACATTTGTTAATGCAGCTCGAAAACGCGCTGAAATTTTATCAAAGTCTGCCATCCCTTTGCTGTCAATAAGCATCGAGAAGTCCATGATCCAGTTAATACGACCATCGCTAGTTTTAACTGAATATGGTGTTTCACCAACAACGCGCAGACCAAAGTTTTCAAGCATTGGCATAACATCAGATAAGTGAATTGGCTCATCTTTATGGAATAAGCTTAATCGTACAATATTACTGTTTGCTTCTTCTTGAGGACGGTAGAACAGCATTTCTAGCTTGTTTTCATCGCTAAGTAGTTCTAACTTTTCGATATCAACAACCGCTGCACTTGGAAGCACTTCGTCTTTGTATGAGCGTGCAAACGCATTACAGTATTTACGATTTAAATCGTTACCACGTGCTTCACCCGCAGACTCTAAAAGTGCAGATTGAAGTTTATCTTCCCACGTACGTGCAGCTTCTACTAAATTGTTTTCGATGTCTTTCACGTTATATTCGATCTTGTTGTCGGTCACACGAACGGTGTAATGAGTACGCGCCAGTGTTGACTCAGAGAAATAAGTAGTAAATTCGACTTTATCGTCAGAATTAAATGCATTAGCTAATATATCTTGCGTTTCACGACGAAGAGCCGTGTTATAGCGTTCGCGAGGAACATAAACCATGCAAGATAAAAAGCGACCATACGCATCTTTACGTACAAACAAGCGACACATATCGCGCTCTTGTACTTGTAAAACACCCATAGCAACTTCAAGTAGCTCACTTTCGCGCGCTTGAACTAGCTCATCACGTGGGTAGGTTTCTAAAATATTTAAAACAGCTTTGTAAGCGTGTGTACCTTTAGCAAAATCACACATTTCCATAATGCGGTTGATTTTACTTTTTAAAACAGGCACATCAGTAGCACTGTTATTGTAAAAGCTTGATGAGAACAAACCAATAAAGCGGTCTTCACCAATTACATTGCCTTCATCGTCAAAACGCTTAATACCTACGTAATCAATGTAAGCTGGACGGTGAACGCGAGAAACAGAGTTTGTTTTTGTCAAGATCAGTAGATTGCTGCTGCGTGCTTCTTGGCGAGCAACTTCTGGTAATTCTGATAATAATCGTGTGTGTTCTTCAGTCGAGTTTTTCATCAAGCCAAGGCTTGATTCCATTTTACCTTTTAATTGGTAATCACCTTGAACTGGGCTTAGCTCATATTCACGGTAACCCATTAGAGTAAAGTTATCTTTCGCTAACCAATCTAAAAACTCAGTTGTTTCTGAAACTTCTTCTGTCGTTTTATTATGATGACGTTTAGGTAACTCTTTGGTTACTGCAATCAATTTTTTACGAATTGGCTGCCAATCATCAACAGCAACTGATACATCAACAAGAACCGACTCTAACTCTTTCTTGAAAGACTCAATCACAGAAGAATCTGTTTGACGGTCAATTTCAATAAAAAATACTGTTTTAGTAGATGAGGATTCTTGCTCTGCTTTTAAATTTGATAATCCAGAAATTTTAGCGTTTTCATCGCGCTTAATTTTTAATGGGCAGTGAAGTAATAAGTGAGAGGCGATATTTTCACGAGTCATGGCCATACGAACAGAATCAACTAAAAACGGCATGTCTTTAGTAATAATCTCTACGATTGTATGTGATGACTGCCAGCCATCTTTTGCCACTTCAGGGTTGAAAACGCGGATAACAGCGTCGTCGGTAGTATTTTTTTCTAGCGAGTTCCAAAGGCTTAATGCTGCGCCATATAGGTCACTATCGTTGCGGTTTGCCAAATCCTCTTTAGACATATTGCTGTACAAGGCTTTGGCGAATTTCTCAACGAGTAACACATTATCAGCGCGAACTTTTTTCTGGATCAGCTTACAGACATTATCTAGGATAACCGAGGCTTGGCCTTCATTTCGTGTCATTGTATGTTCCTTAATCTATTACTGCTCAGGAGCAGGAATTTGTACAGCTATTCATTAGCGTGGAGTCAACCAAATTCTAACCCTTTTACAGTTAATAAACAGCCCTTTCGATGAAAACATTTTAACCATTTCAGCTATTTGGTCATCTATTCACAAATTGTAGATATAAATGGCCTTTACAGGCCATTTAGGAGCAAAATTATTCACATTATTTTTTCTGGTCGGTCCAGAGAAGGCTACCAATAGCGGGTAATAACAACACTGCACCTAACATATTTACTAAAAACATGAAGGTTAACAGTATACCCATATCAACTTGGAATTTAAGATCTGAGAATATCCACGTACTCACACCAATCGCAAGTGTAATACCGGTAAATAGAACCGCACTGCCACGTTCAACAAGCGCATTTCGATAAGCAACACTTAATGGTACATTTTGCTTAAGCTGCCCCATCATCGACGACAGTATATAAATGCCGTAATCGACCCCAATACCTACACCTAGAGCAATAACTGGCAAAGTAGAAACGGTTAAGCCTATTTCTAATTGCACCATAAGTGCTTGTGCAAGTGTTGATACGATATAAAGCGGCAATACCACAGCAATCGTTGCTTTTACGCTTCTAAAGCTCATTAAACATAAGATGATAACGGCACCATAAACATAAAGCATCATTGGTATTTGCGCTTCTGCAACTGACTCATTAGTCGCGGCCATTACACCAACAGGTCCTGACGCTAATTTAAATGCTAATTTATCAGTGCCCTCTTCTTGCGCAAATTGCTTAACACTCTTAATTACAGTATCGATAGTTTGTGCTTTATGATCATCTAAAAATATAATCACTGGCATAACTGAACAATCACCGTTAAGTAAACCTGTACTAGTTTCAACTCGAGACGTTGACTGCACTAAACTTGCTGAATTTCGTGGCAAGCTTTGCCATTTCAAATTACCTTCGTTGTAGCCTGCGTTAACCGATTGAGCTACAGAGCTCAAACTTACAGCAGACTGCACACCTGCTACATTCTCTACTTTGTATTGAAAACGGCTTATACGCTCCATCACATCATGCTCAGTACATGCTGCAGGATACGCTTCTACAATTACCTTTAAGATATCAGACGAGATAGTGTACTTGTCTGATATTAAAAACGTGTCTTGATTATAACGGGCATCTTGATGCAGTGATGGCGCGCCTGCATGTAAGTCACCTATACGCATTTTATCTGCTTGCCAGTAACCTAAAGCAAATAGAACAAGGGTAAAACCAATAATCATTTTAGCTACTTTAGGATCAGTCGCTTTAACAAGTAAGTCGCGGATTTTATCGAGCATGTTTGGTTTTGCTGCATCACCAGATTGAATATGTACACTGTTTTCAAAGTTCATGTACGAAGCCCAAACTGGCAATAAGATTAAATTAGTAAATATAATTACTGCTACACCTAAACTCGCTGTAATGGCAAGTTCACGGATAATACCAATATCGATGGTAAGTAATGTTAAGAAGCCTACGGTGTCTGAAAGCAGTGCAATACCGCCTGGCACTAATAAAGCCCTAAAACTTGACTGACAACAAATACGTGTTGTTTTACCTTCACCTACTTTTTTACCAATCGCATTTATCATCTGCACACCATGGCTTACACCAATAGCAAATACTAAAAACGGTACCAAAATAGACATAGGATCAAGGCCAAAACCTAAACTTGAAAGCAGGCCTAATTGCCAAATAACAGCAATAATGGAACATGCGATAGGCAAAATAGTTAGCTTTAAACTGCCACAAAATAGCCAGACCATAATAAAGGTAAAAGCGATAGCAATGGCAAAAAATACAACCACCCCTTTTGCACCTTCAGCTATATCACCAGCCATTTTTGCAAAGCCAATAATATGAATACTTACTTTGTCCGTACTTAAAGGTTCTCTTAAATCACTTTCTAGCTTTTGTGCAAAAGCTAATGTGTCTAATTTTTGTTGTGTTTGAGGATCAGTTTCTAAAAGTTGAGCAGTTACCATTGCACACGAATAATCGCTGGCAATCATACGTCCTACAACTTTTGCTTTTTCAATATTTTCCTTTACTACACCTAAACCACGCTTATCTGCTTTAAAGTTAGCAGGAATAATTGGACCGCCTGCAAAGCCATCCTCGACTACTTCAACAAAACGAGCACTGGGTGAAAATATTGAGTTAACTAATGGACGATTTACGCCAGGAATGAAATAAAGCTGATCGTGAACCGCTTTTAATTGAGTAAAGAACTCTGGATTAAATATATCACCACTGTCATCACACACTGAAATCAAAATACTGTTTGCACCACCAAACTGCTTTTCATGCTTGGTATACACTTTCATATAATCGTGGTTTAACGGGATATTTTTATTAAACGATGCATCTAATTGAATTTGAGTCGCTTTGAATACAAGTAAACAGGTTATAAGTGCAAAACTTATAAGCATAATTAAGCGATGTCTAAAAATCGCCTTTTCAATAAAATCGAGTAGTTTATGCATTAAGGGGTTAACTCCTTCACTTTAATGCCATCTTCTGTAGCCATGATCAGCCTGTTATCTAAAATTACACCATCAAGAATCGCTTTACCGTCAGCAAGCTGCTCATGGGTGAGTAACCCATCTTGAAGATGAAAAATAACGCCACTGTTGGCAAGCATAAGCCATTGTTTGTTATTATAATTAATGATGTTGTTGATCGTCGCTGTTTTAACATTTTCGAAATGCTGCCACTGCTGTTCACCATTTTGCTTTGCAAAAACATTACCTCGAAGCCCTGCCACAATTTCTTGTGTGCTATCTGATGCAACTGCAAAAAATGAGCCAGGATAAATTTCTTCTATCCTTTGCCAAGTTTGACCATCATCAATGCTTCTGGCCATCAAGCCCATCTCACCAACCAGCATTAAACCATTATCTGTTTTTTCGATTCGATTAAAGTGCGGTAAAATTGAAGCAGTTTCGGCTTCGTATCCTTCGGGGTCATTTTCTTTTAAATCGTTCAAGTAATCACGATCATCACTAAATAATAGCGAATCTAAAAAGCGTTTTTGCCAATGTTTACCACCATCGGTGGTTTGATAAAACATGCCATATGCGCCCACTGCAAAACCTTTTAAATCATCTTCAAATAGAATATCTAAACATGGTTTGTCTAATTTTGGTTGTGCTTGTTGTAGTTGCCAATTAACACCACCGTCAGTAGTATTTATTATTGTTGCATCGTGGCCACACGCCCATCCATTATTTTCATTACTAAAATCAACGGCAGTTAATAGCACTTGAGTTGGGACTAGCTCAGCTTGTTGCCATTTATCACCCGAGATACTTTTAATAACAGTACCGTGTTTACCTACTGCAATTAGACCATTGCCTGTGTTGGTTATGTCGGTGAGTAAGGTTTTAGCTGCATTTGTTGCACTGATTGCATTGTTAGGGGCTTCTTGTGCAACACTCGCACCGCTTATTATCAGGCTGGCATATACCAAATACTTCATAAATTTTAATCGCCTTGTACGAGAGAGTTGTTTGTCTTTTTACTGGGGAAAGCGTTGCGCGCTGTAAGACAAACGCGATGAGAAAGGAAAAGGCACTTAACAAATTGTTAAGTGCCTAGTTTAATACTATCTACCTGCGCGACGTAAAGCGCTTGAAGTAAATTCGTTATCGTTAAATGACTGTGAAAAATCGTACATTTTTTCTTGATTATCTAAACCAATTGCTAAATAACGACGAGAATTCAAATCATGATAAACCTCAAGCGTACTCCACTGTGTAGGTACTTCGTAGTAGTTAAGGCCATAAGCCATTGCTACACGGTAAAGTTGGTCGCGGTTATCATAAATATCAGTAACCTGTACTTGCCAGCTATCTTCATCGATGTAAAACACACGTTTTTTATAGATATGACGTGTATCATCTTTTAAGTTAGCTTCAACAACCCAAACACGGTGTTTTTCGTAACGTGTATGTTCTGGGTTAATATGGCCAGGCATTAAAATATCATCGTACTCTAGCTTATCACTATGAAGTTTATAGCTGTTGTAAGGTATATATAACTCTTGCTTGCCTTTTAGTGTCCAGTTGTAACGATTTGGCGAGCCATTAAACATATCAAAATCATCGGTAGTACGCAGGCTATCTGCAGCTGTGCCTGGTGCATCATATGCAACATTAGGTGCACGACGAACACGACGTTGTCCCGAGTTATAAGTCCATGCTTGGCGCGGCGTTAATATTTGATCCATTGTTTCATGAACTAATAATGCAGTACCCGCTAAACGAGCCGGTTCTGTAACGCTTTGTTTAAACTTAAACAAAATATTTGAGTCTTGCAGCTCTGCTGGTGTTGCACTAGGGTCTGAGTATTTAACTAATAACTGCTCATCAAAGCCAACATAGTTATAAGAACCAGATGCAGTCGGTGCAGCTTGACCACCAAAACGCTCAATAGACTGGCCACGGTAACGTAATAAGTGATTCCAAATTGCCTCTAAACCCGTTTTAGGAATAGGGAAAGGAATACCAATCGCCGTATTTTTAATACCGTTACCGCCTTCGATTAATTCAGCAGTTGGTGCAAACTTTTTAGTCGCATCATATACAAACTGAGGGTAAGACGCAGAACGACGTGTTTCATACACAGGCATTTTAAATGTGTCTGGATATGCTTCAAATAAAGCAATTTGACCCGGACTTAAATTGGCTTTGTACTTTTCAATATTACTTTTATCAATAGTGAAAAGCACTTTATCAGCTGTAAATGGGTCAAGGTGATGCATACCAGCTTCATAACCTGCTGGTGCAGAAGTAATGCCATTATTCCATGCTGGAATAGAGCCATCAGCATTAGCTGCTTTTTCTGCGCCCATTGGCGTTAAGTTTTGACCTAATTGAGCAACTTCATCAGCGTTTAATTTAGCTAAAGCTGCGCTGCTTGCAAACAAGCTACAAAAAGCTGTAGCGATGAGGGTAGGTTTTTTAATCATAATAATGTTACCCCTAAATAGAATATTTTAAGTTAAAAGAAACGTAATCGCGATCCGAGAAAGTATTAATATCGCCGCCGCCCCAAAACGAGTTATAGCTCACATCAAGTGACCACGCATTTTGGTAGTTAAAGTTCATGGTTGCACCTAAAGATTTACGATCTTCAATAAATAAGAACATAGGATCTGGTGTATTACCATTTACGTCATGAGAAAATACAAAACGTGGAGAGAAGTTAATACCTTTGTAAAGGTTAAAATAATCACCTTTAGCAATTAGGCGGTAACCCCAAGAAGATGCTGTGGCGAATGATTTTTCTTCAGCGCCATTTGATAAACCAAGTTGCAATGTTGAATAATCAGTAGTACCTGGGCCTGTAATTGTGCCACTACGGCCAGTACCGGATACATTTAAACGCATTTCGTCATATTCTGGCATGTTATGAATTTTTACAGCACCCACTTCACCAACAACAGCCCAACTATCAGCCCCTAATGAAGGTCCAAATAAATGAGTAGCCGTAAATTGAATTTGAGATGTATCACGTTCAATATAACCCTTGGCAACTTCACCCGCTCCAACAGAGCTTATAGCATCGCCAAAACTCATTTGCGAAATACCCGCAAAATCAGGACGAATACCGGCAAGCGCCAATTGCTCAGGCATAGCTGTATAAAGTAACTCTACGTCATCAATTTGCAGTGGTTCATCTTGACGAAACGCAAACTCACCCGCAAAAGCTGTTTCACCAATAGTGGTGTTAAAGCTTAAACCGTATAGTTTAATATCTTCAGGGTAGTCGTTTTCAGCTTTAGAAAAAGCAGTTAAATCAGCAACATTATCTGACGTAATTTCTGTTGTCATAATCATCGCTAAATCTTGAGCTATTGCTGCCTGCGAAAAGTTTGATACACGACCAGATATAAGCGGACGACGACTGTGGTAGTTCACGTGGTATAACGCAATTTCAGTATCATTAAATTCAGGTAAAAATATACCTAAACGTAAACCGTACTGGCCGCCATCTTCAGGTTCTGTTTTACCATTATCCCCTTTGCCTTTTAATGCAACCTTAGTTGGGTAAGCAAGATACATTTGGGCTAATAAAGCGCTTCCTTCAGCACTTGAAGGATCAATACCTTGAGCAGCTGCTGCTAATGCAAAATCAGATGTTAGGTTATTTAAACTATCCGTTAAAAAAGCAACATCAATATCAGGATTAGACGTAAAGCCTAATTGAACATTCTGCTGATAACCATTTTCTGCTGCAAAGTCATTAGTAGAAAAGTATGTACCTGCTGCTGGTAAACGTGTTTCTTGCCATTGATATTGGTAGAAACCTTCAAGCGTAATATTCTCAGTAATTCCGAGCGATGCCCAAAGCATACCGATTGGTATAAATGCTTCTTTTAGCTCAGCGCCAGGTGCTTTTAATCGATCTATATCAACTGGGTTTACGTTAATACCATGAGATATAAGCGTACTTTCACCCCAGTTAACTACTTGCTGGCCTAAACGGACAGATAAAGGGTTATTACCATCATTTAAATCAAAATCGGCCCATACAAACGCGTCTAATAAACGTATGTCGGCACAACTTTGTGCTTTGGTGTCTTTATCGTCACATGGATCAACACCCTGCCCTGATGTAGGATTTGAATATGCATGATTGCCATCCATCAACGCAAAGTCATAAAAATACATGAAGCGAGTGAACAAACCGTAGTTATCTTTATTTATTGAAAGGTCGTGTGTGCCCTTCAATAGTTTTGAGAAGGAGTCACCACTATCAAAATTTAAATTACCCGCATCACCATTGTTTGAGTAAGAGCCCGGTTGTGCCCATACATCTTGTGATGAGTAAATAGTATTACTTAGCGCTGGGTTGTATCCTGTCCAATCAAATGCTGGGTTATTACTTTTGCCAATTAGGTTAAAGTCTCTGTCTTCTACGCGAACACTTTGCCCATATGAAAAGGTTGAATCGAAGGTAATATCAAAACCTCCAGCTTCAAATGTTACAGCTTGAGTACTTGCTGCAGATAAACCTAAACTAGCGGCTGCTAAACCTATAGCGATTCTATTTTTAACAAAAAGCGATCTTCTTATCATTTTGGTTCCCCCCTGTCGCGGGTCATTTTGTGTGATCAAGTTATTGTTTTTAGTGTAATCATAACGATAGAAGCGAATCAGTGAAATTACAAATACTCGCTTTAATCTGTCATATACTTTTTATTCTGGTTAACGCTTACGTATTGGTAAGACGTCGTACCAGATAATTTATACACGTAATTTAACAATAGGACAAATTGAAATTAACAAAAATACAATATTTTTATGTATATATAACATAAAAACCGAGTGTCAGGCCACTCGCTCTAGGCGGATGAACTTGTTTTCGGGGGTTAATAAGAGTCTAAAACGGCCACGTACACCCAAGCTCGAAATGAAGGGCCTCAAATGCGTAGCAGCAAAACGAATTGTTTTACCGCCATCCTCTACAACTTGTAAAGAGCTAAAACGGCCATGGTAGTAATCCATGCACTCGTTATAGCTCAATCTTAAGGTAAAATAATACTCAATCATTTATGCGAGCGCTTTTTCAACCTTTTCATACAAGTCAGCACTTAGGCCATCTAAGTTGGCTAAGCGTTGTAATTGCAGCTTCATTGCTTGTGAGCGTACATCATCGTAACGCTTCCACGACATAAACGGTGTTAACATACGAGATGCATTTTGTGGATTAATTGCATTAAGTTTTATTAATAAATCACCTAATAACGCATAGCCTTGAGCATCTGCTCGATGAAATTGTGCTGTATTAAAGTGGCTAAAACTTCCTACAAGTGCACGTACACGGTTAGGATTTGAAAAATCAAAACACGGGTGTTCGTAAAGTGCCTTAATATCATCTATAGCAGTACTGCCTGATTGCATAGCTTGTAGTGCAAACCACTTATCCATGACTAAAACATCATGACGCCACTGACTATCAAAATGACTCAAAAGCTCATCTCTAACAGGGTGTGAAGCTTTTACCACAGCGCTTAAGGCACCAAGTACATTAGTCATATTAGTCGAGCTTGCAGCTTCTTGAATAAAGGTTACAGCTTCTGGACTTTGTGTTTTAGCAAGGTAGTGCAGACATATTTGCTTTAAAGCACGATTCGCAACAGCGCTTGCACTTATACTGCCATCATCTTCAAGAGATTCGTAACAACTAAGCAGCTCATCAGCAAGTTCATCAGCAATTTGTTGCTCAAACTTTTCTGTTATTTCAATAATGTCATCTACAGGTATTACATCAAATTCAGCAGCTAACGTGTCAAAACTCGGCAATTTAAACAGCTCTGCAATTAAAGCTAAATCGCCCTCTTTGGTGTTTATAAGTACACGTAGCGCATTTATAATTTCGCTGCTTAATACGCTATTCGTTGCATCGGTGATTTGAGATTTAATCGCCTTAATGAATAGCTGCTGTTGTGCATCCCAACGTGAAAAATCACTGCGCGCAAAACGCATAATATGCAATAGTTCGGGCTCTGTTGTTTGCTGGTTTAAAATACAAGGTGCAGAAAAGTCTTCGAGTAAAACCGCAACAGGCTTTTCTAAAATATTATCAAAGCTAAATGTTTGAGTCGCATTAGTTACATCGAGTACATGATCTAGCTTTTTACCTTTATATTGCAGAGCAATACTTTGTCCATTGGCATCAAGTAGTTCAATAGCA
This sequence comes from Pseudoalteromonas sp. RB2-MNA-CIBAN-0110, assembly GCF_040309305.1. NCBI lineage: Bacteria > Pseudomonadati > Pseudomonadota > Gammaproteobacteria > Alteromonadales > Pseudoalteromonadaceae > Pseudoalteromonas > Pseudoalteromonas sp. RB2-MNA-CIBAN-0110. Next base: position 93,428 of record NZ_JBEOOQ010000011.1, read on the forward strand.
AAAGGTATATGAAGCTTTTTATTCTCTGGCTGATTAGCTGGCGCTGTTTGCTCGATTGTCAAAGTGTATGTATTTGAGCTGCTATCAAATTCTTGAATTGCATTTAAACGCGGTGTACCTGATTGGCTGTACCATTGTTTAAATTGCTCTAAATCAACACCTGATGCATCGCTCATCGCACTTACAAAGTCATCACATGTAACTGCTTGCCCATCGTGGCGCTCAAAGTAAAGCGTCATCCCTTTTTGAAAGTTAGTTTCACCCAGTAATGTGTGCATCATACGGATAACTTCAGCACCTTTATCGTATACAGTTACTGTATAAAAGTTATTCATTTCAATAACTTTCTCAGGGCGAATTGGGTGAGCCATAGGGCCTGCATCTTCGCTAAACTGATGCGTACGCATAACTTTGACCGCATCAATTCGGTTAAGTGCACGAGAGCCTAAATCACTACTGAACTCTTGGTCTCTAAATACAGTTAACCCTTCTTTTAGCGATAACTGAAACCAATCTCTACAAGTAACTCGGTTACCTGTCCAGTTATGAAAGTACTCATGCCCTACAATGGATTCAATCGTATGGTAGTCTTTATCTGTGGCTGTTTCTTGATTAGCTAATACGCATTTACTATTAAAAACGTTTAGCCCTTTATTTTCCATCGCGCCCATGTTGAAAAAATCGACGGCTACAATCATATAAATATCAAGGTCATACTCTAAATTAAAGCGTTCTTCATCCCACTGCATTGCCTTTTTGAGTGAGGCAATAGCATGGGGGGTTTTAGATAAATTACCTTTATCAACAAACAATGCTAATTCTACATTTCTGCCGCTTTTAGTCGTGTACGTATCTTTTAAAACATCAAAATCGCCCGCTACAAGTGCAAATAAATAGCTCGGCTTTTTAAATGGGTCTTGCCATTTAACAAAATGACGACCATCTTGTGTTTCACCACTGTCTACTTGATTACCATTAGAAAGAAGTTGTAGATACTTTTTATCGGCAATAATAGTTACATCAAACGTGGCAAGTACATCAGGGCGATCCATGTAATAGGTGATCTTTCTAAAACCCTGCGCTTCACACTGTGTACAATACGCACCGCCAGATAAATACAAACCCTCTAAAGAAGTATTCGTCTCAGGCGATATCTCGGTCACAATACTTAATTGGCAACTATCCGGTAGGTTATTAATTATTAGCTGCTCGCCAATAATTTCATAATCAGTTATATCAACCGTATCAATAGATAAAGACAGTAAGCGTAAATCAATACCATCAAGCACTAAAGGTGCTTTTTTATCACCAACACGCGTAAGCGTTAGCAAAGAGCTTACTTTTGTTGATAATGGCTGTAAGTCAAAGGTTAGCTCTGTGTGGTCAATTAAAAAATCAGGAGCTTTATAGTCTTTAAGATATTGTACTTGAGGTTTACTTGATTCAGTCATAGATACTCCAAAACAGCTCCTTTTAAGTTAAAAGGAGCTGTTTAAAATTAGGCGGATTGTTTTGGCTTAATACGTAAAATTTTAATGCCCAAATAGGCATAAACCACCGCTAAAACAGGGTTAATTAAGTTAAAGAAAGCGTAGAGTGCATAATCAAAAGGATTTATTAGTAAAACGCTTTGCATATATGCGCCACACGTGTTCCATGGAATTAGTGGGCTGGTAATTGTACCGCCATCTTCCAATGTACGAGATAAGTTAACAGGCTTCAAACCACGTTTTTCATATTCATCTTTAAACATACGACCAGGTACAACAATTGCAATATATTGATCGGCCGCTATCACGTTAGTACCAATACACGTTGCTATTGTTGCCGCAATTAACGATCCCGTACTTTTAGCTATTTTCAGTATACTTTTAACAAAAATATCCAAAAGGCCTGTTTTTTCCATAATGGCACCAAACATCAGGGCAGTCATAATAAGCCATGTGGTTGTAAGCATTCCGGACATACCGCCACCACTGAGTAGGGAGTCCATTTTGTCATCGCCTGTACTTATGCTAAAACCATCAAAAAACGTCGTCCAAACAAGCTTAAAATAGCCAACTAGCTGCCCTTGAGAAACATCAATTTGGCTAGCAATTAAATCAGATTGAAACAACATGGCCCAAACAGCGCCCACAACAGCACCGATAGAGATAGCAGGAAAGGCTGGCATTTTTTTAATCGCTAAAACTAAAAGTACAATTAGCGGGATTAGCATTTCAAAACCAATATTAAAGTTTTGCTGTAAAATAGCCGTTATTTCATCAATGCGCCCCGCTTCGCTTGAAGCAGTTGCGTTAAAGCCCATGAATATAAATATAATCAGTGCAATTACAAAACTTGGTACTGTCGTCCACAGCATATGTTGAATATGCTCAAATAAATCAGCGCCTACAACTGCTGGCGCTAGATTGGTTGTTTCTGACAGCGGGCTTAACTTATCACCAAAGTACGCGCCAGATATAACAGCGCCTGCTGTAACTGTTTGTTCAAGTCCAAGACCCGTTGCAACGCCTAATAAAGCAACACCTATCGTAGCGGCAGTAGTCCAAGAACTACCTATACTCATAGCTACAATGCCACAAATTAAACAACTCGCTGCATAAAACCAACTTGGGTTTATAACTTGCAAGCCATAATAAATTAAAGTTGGTACAGTTCCAGAAAGTAGCCAAGTGCCAATTAACGCACCTACCATAAGTAAAATTAGGATAGCGCCAAGTGAAAGCGTTATACCTTCGATCATAGCTTGTTCTAATTTTTTCCATGTATAACCGTTTTTAAGCCCAATTAAAGCCGCTGCAAAAGTAGCAAATAAAAGTGCAATTTGGTTAGGGCCTGATGAAGAGTTATCACCAAATAAGTAAACTGCAGCACCAAGTAAACAAATTAATACAGAGATAGGAATTAATGCATCAAAAAACGAGGCGGGCTTGATTGGTTTGTCATCCAATAGCTTCAAAGTAGAGACTCCTAGACACACTTACTGTGTGTTTAATTATTATTTTTAGCACGTAAAGCGCATTAATTGAGCATGATTGATCTAGCTCAACTTTATGTAATCAAGGATTATAACAATTTAGTAAATTTTAGGTAGTAAAAAAGGCGCTAAAGCGCCTTTTTTATAGAGGTAAAACCAGTTGTTACTTCTTAGCTATACGACCATAATTAATATAATCTTGAGTAATTAATGCAGCTTCTTCCAAAAATGGGTCAAGCTCTTCAATTACTTCAGGTAAATCGTCTAAGTTTTCTACCGGATCTTTACCTAAACGCTTAAGACGTTCGTTAGTACGTACAAGTGCACGTGCTTCACCTTCATCTTTTTCTTTAATACGCGTAGCTTCAACTAAAGAGATAGTTTTACGGTCTTTCTCTTCGTTGTATAAGGTAATGTCATTAAATACATAACCAAATTCTGGTTCTGATTTAATTCGTACTTCGTGTTGTTTCTCAAGGTACGTAATAATAGGTGTTAAATTACCTAATTTTTTGTATTTCGCTTTAACAATGCTGTCCCAAGGAAGTGCATTATCTTGCTTACTTTCGCCCCACTCTGCAGGATCGATTGCTGATGGAAACGAAATATCAGGGATCACACCTTTATGTTGCGTACTACCACCGTTAATACGATAAAACTTAGCAATCGTATATTGTACGCTACCCAGCGCATTATCGTATAAATCGTAAGCGCGGCCTAAGCCTTTGTGCTGCTGTACTGTACCTTTACCAAAAGTTTGTTCGCCAATAATAACTGCACGACCATAATCTTGCATAGCTGCTGCAAATATTTCAGAAGCAGAGGCACTGTAACGGTCAACTAAAACAGTTAAAGGACCATCGTAATAAGTTATACCATCACGATCTTTTTGCTCTTCAATACGGTTATTTAAGGTATGAATTTGAACAACTGGACCTTGGTCAAAAAACAAACCAGACAGTTGTGTTGCTTCATATAAAGAACCACCACCATTTTGGCGTAAGTCGATAATAATACCATCAACTTTTTCTTCTTTAAGCTTAGCCAGCTCAACTTTTACATCTTTCGAAAGATTATTGTAAAAGCCTGGAATTTCAATCACGCCAACTTTACTTGTTAAATCAGAGTATTTTGCTTCAAATACTTCTGATTTAGCCGCTCTATCTTCAAGTCGAATTTTATCACGCGTGATTTCAACAACTTTAGGTGCGCCGTGAGCGTCAACACCTTTTAAATACTGTAGACGTACTTTAGTCCCTTTAGGACCTTTAATTAAATCAACTACGTCATCTAAACGCCAGCCAATTACGTCTACAAATTCTTCGCCATCTTGGGCAACACCAATAATGCGGTCATCAGCTTTAATTTGGTCTGTTTTATCTGCAGGGCCTCCCGGCACTAAGCTGCGAATAACAGTGTAGTCTTCATCTGGGCTTAGTACGGCACCAATGCCCTCAAGCTCTAAGTCCATATCCATTTTGAATTGCTCTGCACGACGTGGCGATAAATAAGACGTATGCGCCTCAATACTACGTGCTAGCGAATTCATAACAATTTGAAAAGCATCTTCTGAATTAGATTGTACTAAACGTTTTTCTGCATTTCTATAGCGTTTGGTCAGCACTTCTTTAATGCCTTCCCAATCTTTACCCGTCATTTTTAAACGCAGTGCGTCGTACTTTACACGCTCACGCCAAATTTCATCAAGCTCAGCTTGTGACACAGGCCATGCTGAATCTTCACGGTCAAAAAAGTATTCATCTTCTTTATCAAACGTCATTTCTTTTTCAAGTAAAGTAAGTGAATACTCGTAACGTTCAAAACGGCGTTTAAGACTTAAGTTAAAAATATCAAACGTAAAGTCTAATTTACCGGTAGTAATAGCGTTATCAAAGTCATCACGATATTGCTCAAAAGAAGCAATATCGCTGGCTAAGAAAACGCTTTTATTAAAATCAAGGGATTCGATATAACGATCGTACACTTTACTAGAAAGCTCATCGTTAAATCGAACCGGTGTATAGTGTGAACGAGCAAATAAGCTAGCCACTCGTTTGCTAGCAGTACCATGTTGACTCTCTTGCTTAAGCTGGGGTAAATCGTCAATTGTAACGGCTTCTACAGCAGCAAATAATGAACCTGAAAACAGGGCAGCAACTAACGGAATGAGCGTAAACTTTTTACTCATACACAACTCCTTAATTTATTTACAACTTAAACGATGTATAAGCTGTCAGCTTTGGTTTTAACTTGCATACCTGTCACTAATTCAACATGAACGTCATCTTTGTTCACTTCAGTGATTACTGCATTTACAAGTGCTTGGCCAAGTTTAACCTTAACCTTATTATTAACCTTGACCTCAGTTGCTGGTAAAGGTTCAATTTTTCCTGAACGTTTAACTGGCGCTGCTTTAGCAGGTTTGTTAGCTGCAGGTGCGTTTTTATCGCCTGCTTTGCTAGCATGAGCTGGTTTTTTCTTGAAAGATTTAGAATCAGAATCTTGGCGAGGACGCTGTTGTTTTTTGCGTTTTGCCATTTTAGCGCGGCTTTCTTCCAATGCTTTTTGTGCATGGTCGATATGCTCTTGCTCAACTTTTTCACCTTGATTACCATCAAGATCAATACGAAACTCTGACTTTGTCACAGCTTCTAAATAACGCCAATTAGACGTGTATTTTCTAAGCGCTTGACGAACTTGAGTCTTACTTACTTTTTCAGACCCTTCAATACGCTCAGCAATATCTTTAAAAATACCTACTTTAAGCGGCTTGATGCCATCTTTTTGTTTAAAACATTGTGGGAATTCTTGATATAAAAATTCCAACACTTCATTAATATCTTTTAGCTTGTTTGTGGTTTCCATTTTAGAACCTATTTTTCACATCTTTTCATCAAGGGACGAATCGACGTAGTGTGTTACCCAGTCGACCAACTCTTCGAAATCGGCTTCTATTACAGCCATATCACCCCGAAGGTGTTCCCAAATACCATTAATTGTTTCATCAATAAATTCACATTCTGAATCATCTGGAAGACGATCCCATGCAATATGAATTAAATCATTGAGCGTTTCCGCTACATGCTCTTCTTCGCCTTCCCAGTCGCCAACATCTTGCACAGCAAATAGGTAGTCTTGAACATTTAGCAAATCTTTCATTACAGGCTCGCCTCTAAGCATTTCACTAATGCTTCAAGGCCAGCTTTATCATCAGCATCAAATCGGCCAATACTTGGACTATCAATGTCTAGTACTGCGAATACTTTACCATGTTTCATGATAGGTACAACTACTTCAGAGTTAGACGCTGCATCGCAGGCTATATGCCCGTCAAAAGCGTGAACATCTTCAATTAATTGTGTTTCAGCGGTTGCCGCAGCTGTTCCACATACCCCTTTCCCAACGGGAATACGGATGCATGCAGGATTACCTTGAAACGGACCAAGTACTAATTCAGTAGGAGAATCCATAAAGTAAAAGCCCGCCCAATTTACATCTTCTAAAGAGGTAAATAACAGCGCGCTTATGTTTGCCAAATTGGCAATTACATTAGATTCACCAGCTATCAGCGATTCAGTTTGCTTAACTAATGACTGGTAAAAATCGTGCTTTTGCATACCAAACTACTTCTTATTAAACATACAGTAGCTAAAGGTACTCTTTGTCGTGAAAAATTGGAACCTTTTGGAGGTAAAAAAAAGGAAATCGCACCGTTTATCAGCGTGCTTGGTTAATAATGCTGCGATTATTTTTTTACCGATTTGCGAAGACCAAATAAAAACAGTCCGGCTGCAAATGCTGACATAACACTATTAATCAAAAATATCTCGCCAGTTGAGGCACTTAATAAGTAACTAAATATAGCGCCACCTAACAAACCAAGCGTTAATACACCTGAATAATTAACTTTAGAATACTTAAACATTAGTAAATACCCTGGCACAACAAAGGCCGCCATCGTTAAGCCTACAATATGTGCATTTGAGATAGCAGTCATCAACAGTTGAAAAAATACGGATAAGAAATCCCCCTGTAGCGTTAGTGCATAATACAATCCTAACAAGCTGCCAATAATTACCGGGGACAATAATGAAAGCGCGACGCTTTTTGCGAGTTGATGTTTCATCTAATAATCCTTAATACAGAGTATAAATTTTAATGTATTAAGCATGCACCAAGATCTAAAGCTTAGAAATAGAGACTATGGTCGTAATTTATGATGATAAAACATACAACATATAAGCTAGGTAATTTAATAAAGACAAGCACTAGACTTTTTTGTTAATGGATCAAGAGGTCGGGATTTGAACCAACACTCTCGAATTAAATAGTTGAATTAAACGACTTACTACAAGAATACTTATTTAATAACGTAAACAAACCAATCAAAGACCTCATTTAAAGGTAATATTGTTATTCAACATTACAACCATAATGAGTTTGCAAATTTTGTTCATGTTCTAGATTAAAAGGCACTGAGGGGTCAAAAGTGGGGGCATCTTTCACTTGCTGCTGCGTCATATCAACATAAATTTTAGAAGTAGGCCAACTCACCTCTTTAATCCATTTGGGAGCAATCAAAACCAGATGACCCAACCACCAATTACTGGTGTTAATAATAAAATAACGAATTTCCCAGGTGTCGGTATCTATCAACATACCTTGTAAGTGACCTAGATCACCGTCTATGACATCAAGTTTATAACCCGTTACTGCATTACTACTGCGTAGATGATGATCATTATCTTGAGATAATGCAGCATCAACATCTGCGAAATTATCTGGTGCATCTAAGTTATCAGGCTTTGGTGCGACACTATAATTACCAGGTGACATCATATTAGGGCCGGGATCACCTTCCAAAATATCAGTGTTATCCCAATAATGTGAGTAACCATAATATCGCATGTATTCTAGCTCATACTGCCTAGAAACTGGCTTTTCGCTATCCATATCAGGGCAATTTTTAACTTGTTTTCTTGAAATTGTAACAGTGAGCGTCTGTGGTTTCTGATTTAACTTTTTAATTGATATAGGTGAAAGTAATATTTTTTTGCTCAATAGCCAAGTGCCAGTTTCAACCACCAAATATCTGATCACCCAGTGTTTATCATCAAAATAAAAATCTTTGGTAAGCCCAATATCTCCATCCGATGCATCAATGGCTAAATTTTTTAAATCATTCAGAGTATGTAACATGACGTATTTGCTCCAAGTTAAAGATGGCAAACAATAAATCATTGTTTTGTTAATAGAGTTTATATTTAAAAGCTTGCAGCAATATTCTCATTCAATCTGTTCGCTATCGCACCGAAGTAGCATGAATACAAGGCTAATCTAGATTTATCTATACATTTTAAGGTGAATTGAATATGGCTAAAATAGAAAAACTAGAGTTAGCAGCCCATCGCAACGATATTATTGAAGACGTCAGTAATTTGATTGAGAAATATCGCACTATTTTTGGCTGGGATGTGCCCGATATCGATGAAAAATTGGCAAAAAATTTAATTGTGAATGAAGTTCGCCAAGCGCTTGATAATATCAACAATGAATAAATTACAACGACCTACCAAGCTAGCTAAAAGTTCGAATACAAACAGATGAAATCTCTGCAATCGCTTATTGTATATTTGCTGTTTGCTTATTGGATCTGAGAGCTAAGATAATTTGAAAAAGAGTCTGCTCTGAATACTACTGCTTATGTGTTTGAATTTTGCTTGCTCTGATATTTTGCGCCCCACCACTGACCTGAGGAATACTATAATGCCCAGACCAATAAAGCCCAAAACACTTTACCACTCAACATTTAAACTTATTTTTAAGCTCCCGCTTATTGCGATACTAACACTATGCGGGCCGTCCGCTTTTGCAGGCGATGGACCATGGCCGTCGTTTACAGCGACAACACTCAATGGCGAAAAAGTAGACAGTAACAAACTGATAGGTCAACCAACACTGCTCATACTTACGCCGTCTCGTAATGCCGCAAAATCTACTCGGGAGTGGGTTAACACATTACGTTCAAAAATCGATCATGATAAATATCGGATTCGGGACGTCCTAGCTGTCAATTTACCATTCTTTATGTCGGAAGAGGATGCCATTGGTCGGGCAAAAGAAAAAGTACCGCAACGCTACCACGATCAAACTTGGATTCTGAACTCACAGGTCATGGAAGAAGCGTTAGGTGTGCCCTCAGATAGTGATGAAGCAGTCATTGTTGTTTTGGATAAGAACGGTGATCTGATATCGCAGGTTCATGGTAAAGTTACAACAATCCGAATGAATGAGATCACCAATGCCTTGCAGAGCCTCGCAAGTAGCTAACAACTCCACTACTGACCATTAACGTATCAAATAAAATCGTTCAGTAGTTTAGCGCGTGATTTAATTCGTTGAATTGCTTAAATACTTATGCAAATTGGTATAACATTTCAATTAAACGATATGTTCTCTTTTGAGTTTTAGAATGAATCTCAAGCATGAGCAAGTGCAGTACTTTTTTTGAACACAAAAAAACCCGCTAAATTAGCGGGCTATTTTGTTATATGGTGGAGAGATAGGGATTTGAACCCTAGATGGGCTATAAACCCATGCCGGTTTTCAAGACCGGTGCATTCGAC
>NZ_JBEOOQ010000012.1:0-100555 GCF_040309305.1 Pseudoalteromonas sp. RB2-MNA-CIBAN-0110
GGAATAAGCCCAAATGAATCAGAGCGAAGATACAAATTAAGCTACAAAACTGTGGCCAATTTTACTTGACCACTTCATTGCAATATCAGCACATTTTAGCAGTTCATGAGATTCAGTAGCATCATTTGGGTATATGGCGCTTCCAATGCTAACACTGCAATTTAAAGTTCTGCCTTCATGCAAAAAGGGTTTAGAAACTTCAGCTAAAATTCTATTTGCTATCATACCTATTTGATTAATATTGCAAATTCCACCTATTATAACTGCAAATTCATCGCCTCCTAAGCGTGCAAATCCTTCGTTTTGCCTCAGGCAACTATGAATCCTTTCTACTGTTTGTATTAAAATTTCGTCGCCAACACTATGCCCAAGCGTATCATTAATATTTTTGAAGTTATCTAAATCTAAAGCAAGTAACGCCACGCAGTTTTTAGCACGTTTATTGTTAGCTATCATTACTTTTAGTATTTCTTCAAAATGATATCGATTAGACAAACCAGTAAGCTGATCCCGTTCTGCCATATGCTTTACAGCAAGATAACTGTTGTGCATACGTTGTTCTGCCTCGAAGCGTTTTTTGGCATATATAAGCGCTTTATTTAAACTATCCCTCGTTATATCACCTTTTGGTAAAAAGTCTTGAGGACCTGCTTCTATACACTCAATAGCCAAAGCTGAGTTCTCTGAGGAGCTAATCATGATAATTGCGGTGTTACCGAGTTTAGGCTTTGCACGCATTTCAATTAGCATTTCAATGCCATCTTCTTTAGGCATATTATAATCGAGTAGTATTATATCAAAGTGCGTGTCTTCAATGGCTTTCAAGCCCTCGGATACGCACGTTACTTCGGTAATGTCATGATGATGAGAGCCATCAGAAATAAGCATTTTTTTAATTAATTTGCGATCAACTAAGTCATCATCAACAATTAAAATATTCATAAGTTCCTTCTAAGAGCAGCATCTACATGATGCTCGTTTATAATTGATAATTTCATAGTTAAACTTTGGGCCAAAAAATAGTGAATGTACTGCCAAGTTCCCCATCGGAGGCTACTTCAATTTTGCCCCCATAATTAATAATGAGCTTATTGGCAATACAGAGTCCAATGCCGCTCCCTTCAACATCATCTCGAGATTGCAATGTCTGAAATAACTTAAATATGAGTGAAAAATATTTAGGGTCAATTCCAGGGCCATTATCTGTTATCTCAATAATGTAATATTGATTAGAGGGGATAAGTGAAATATCGATAACCGGGTGCTCTTTATTGTTATGTTTTATTGCATTACTAATAAGATTTTGAAAAACAGTTTTAAAAGGGATCAGCGGTATATCGAGTACTTCGTTATTGGCGTGTATATCAACAGTGACAGTTTGTGAAACTTCTAAAATTTGTTCTACATTTTGGTAAATACTTTCTAAAGATATGTTTGAACGAGTTGGATCACAGCTATTTATTCTCGAGTAGCTTAGTAAATCTTCTAGCAGTACTTGCATTCTATTAGCCCGGCTGAGCACAAGCTGAAAATTTTCTAAGTGCTCTTGAGGGAGTAAATCTTTACAGTCATCATAAATCCACTCTAATAAACGTTTTATAGCATTTAATGGTGACTTGAGATCGTGTGAAGCAATACTGGTAAATTCATCTAGTTCATCGCTCATTTTTTGTAATTTTTTGATTAGGCGATCTTTTTCAGTTTCGTCTTTTTTTAGCTCGCTAATTGTTGAGTGAAACTTAGAACTGTTTATTTTATCTAATGAATTTTTACGTTGGACTAACTGATTAACAAAGTTTTTTTGTAAACTATTTAAGATTAATTTTTCTTTTTCGGTAAGTAGTGAATCACTTGGTCGGTCAAATATAAACCACCCAAATTTAAGGTTTGAGGGCAAAATAATAGGTGATACCACTCTAAATATTTTAGGAGCATGCTCGATAATCGATTCATTAAAAACGTCATCAGATAGTTGCTCTTTAGCTACTGTTATTTTTGGACCTGATTTATATAGCTCGACAGCACGTTGAGGCAGGTTAGCAACAATAGAGGATGAGCTTGCATCAAAAATGTTTAAAATTAGCTCAGCAAAGCTTTCTAAGCTTGTTTGAATGTCATTATCAAGAGAAGTCGTTAATTGCTGCTCATCTATTAATGATACACCTTCTAAATAACTCTCTACATTGGGCATTCAAACTCCTACAACAGTATTAAATAAATATGCCTCATTAAAATGAGATGCAACAAATGATTAACTTATTGTAGTTGATTATTTTGAATGTGTTGAATTATTCACTTTATAAATTAACGCCTACCTTATTATAGTCAGTAGCTTATGAATCTATTTTCTAATAAGGTCAAACTAAGTCTGATCGTGAAATTTATAACTGAATAAATAAGTATTATGTAGGGTAGTGTTCTTACTAAAGATCAACATGCCCAAGTAAAAACAGCATATTTAATCGCTCATTTGTATAATTGTTTGCGCTACGCTAAATAAGGTTTTATGCGTATCCATTGCTTGTTTTTGTAGCTGTTTATGGGCTTGCTCTTCAGTGAGTTTTAACTGTTCAATAAGTATATATTTGGCTTGGTGAATTACCTTTTGCTCACTAATTACTTTTTTAGCGTCAAATAACGCTTGGTTTATTTGTTTAATATGTTGGCTTTGCTCGATAATTAAATCGTACATACTTTTATTACTATTGAGCTTATCAGCCGCTATGTTTTGGCTTACTTCTGGCTCTGGTTGCTTAACGGCTAATTGGCCAAAAGTAGGGGCTATGTGTTGCTCTACCATATTGTTAAGTACCTGCTTATTTGTATTTAAGCTACGTTGAGCACAGGCTATTTGCATTGCTGCGGTATCAATTAACTGATCTGCTATATTTTGTTCAATTTTGTGCATTATATCTATGCGCGTAGTGGTTACTTCGTACCATACTTCGCTTAGTTGCGAGAGCGGTTGAGCGTTCTCGTCATCGAGCTTTTGCAGTAAACTTCTAAGTTGCTCTACCTGATTATTAACCTGATGGGTTGTTAGTGTGGCAAAACATTTTAAAAGGTGCGCATCGGCGTATTCATTAAAAAAGTCAAAACTGTGGTTTTGTTCTTGTACAAAATGCGCGAGTTGTTGTTTTTGCTCTGTGGTAAATTTACTCGCTGCAAATGCTTGTGCACCACAGGCACGCTCTTGTCCTGCGTATTCCTTACCTTGCATAAAATTAAAAAATGCGACTAATAAGCGCGTTATTTTAGGATCGCTTGCGCCATCTGCTGCCTCTAAAATAATATTGAGTAAACTAGCAATTAACTGAGTGAATGACTGCGTAGCATGTACCGCACTAATGTTTTGTTGTGCAATTTGCTTGCGCAATACCGGTAATGCATCGAGTGCTTGTAAGCTGTAGGTAATTAAATTAAATAACCGAGTATGGCCAGTATCGGCGTTGTCGTTTATAAATGTTTGTTTAAGAGAATCATAAAATGCAGTTTGTGCGCTGTCGCTTAAAGGGATTTGTTCTTGTAATTGGGTTTTAAATCGCTCTCGATTTGAGGCCAAAAATATATTACTCATTGCGCGTTCTTTTTGTAACTGATGTACAAAATCGCCTAATTTAGTAAGCGAGGCACAACTGTTTTGTAATTGCTTTAGCGCGTGTATTTCTTGATACTTAGCCGCTAATAAAAACTGTTTTGTGAGAGGATTGCTTGTCACCATTGGTATTATTCCACACTTTTTTGTTTTTAAAGTGCAACCACTGTTCCAATCATTAATAAATTTCATCATTGAATTTAAAATCAAGCTAATACAATTGCTTAAAGTGTTATTTTTGTTTGTCACTGTGTTTCTATAATTTAACTTACCATTACTTTTAACTTATTTGGTGCATTTAAGCATGTTATTGCACACAACTTGAACCCAAATTAAAAACAAAAAAAGCGCCTACTCCTGGGGAGGTAGTAAGCGCGAAAAGTGCATTATTCATTTTGTATCATGCGTTAACATTTATACTGTTTAATAACTCAGGGCTAATTGCCATTTTATGATTTATTACTTCACCAATCATAATTAGGGTAGGGCCTTGAAGGTTGTGTTTAGCATGCTCATTTACTATCAGTTCAAGCGTACTAGTAATTACCTTTTGCTTAGTGGTAGTGGCATTCTCTATTAGTGCAATGGGTGTATTACTTGGCCAACCCACTGATTGCAAACCGTTGCTTAGCGTTTGTAAGCGCGAAAGCCCCATATAAACCACTAAAGTGGGGTTGTTGTTTGCAGCCATAAACGCGTAATTTTGCCAATGAGGTTGCTTGTTAGGATCGGCAAACTGCGCCGTTAAAAATGTAACACTACGCGCTACATCGCGTGCAGTGAGCGGAATACCCGTATAAGCGGACGTAGCACAAGCCGTTGTGACACCTGGCACAATAGCAAAATTAATATTATGCTTGGTAAGCGCATCGGCTTCTTCGTTAATGCGTGCAAATATACTTGGATCGCCGCCTTTTAAGCGCACTACGTTTAAGCCTTGTTGCGCGTATTTAACCAGTAGTTCGCAAATGTTAGCTTGGGTCATTGAGTGCTTACCCGCACGTTTACCTACAAATACACGCTGCGCTTTTTTAGGAAGCGTTTTTAATAAATCATCGCTTACTAACCAATCGTATAAAACAACATCGGCGGTATTAATTAAACGCTGCGCTTTTACCGTAATTAGCTCTGCGTCTCCTGGGCCCGCACCAATTATATAAACGTTGCCGCTTTTGGCACTGCGATCATTTGAGCTTGTTAGCTTAGTAACAAGCTTGTTTAGCCACACGTTTTCAATACCCGAAAAATAAGACAGTACACTCATAATATTCCCCTAAGCCACAGCTGTTGTAACTTTTGGTTCAGAGCTTATAAATACACTGCCGTCTTCAACTTTTGCATTAAAAACCGGTAAGTGTATTGCTTCTGCTTCTAAACATTCGCCTGTTTCTAGGCAAAAGTGTTGCTTATATAAAGGCGATGCAACAACTAATTTATTGTCGATTGAGCCAATAATGCCACGCGATAATACATTGGCTTTGCCAATAGGGTCGTAGTTGCTAATGGCAAACACTGCCGTTGGATTTTGTGGAATGTAAAAAATAGCCACTTGCTGATTATTAACTAATGCGCATACGCCGCTATTAGCCACTAGGTTGTCGATTGTTCCAATATTATGCCAAGACATCAGCTTGCTCCTCTTCAACTTCCATCACTGGAATACGGTTTTGTGTATTACGTTGCTCACGTTTTTCGGCTTCTGTAGCAGGGCGAATTTGGTTACGCTCTTGCACAAATAAAATGTTGTCGTCGGTTTCGGGGCTATTAACAAACTGGCGGAATCGTTTGGCAGCATCTGGGCTTTCAATCGCTTTTTTCCACTCACACGCATAAGTTTGTGTAATTAACTCCATTTGCGCTTCTAGCTCGTCGCAAATGCCTAAGCTGTCGTCAATTACTACGCTTTTAAGGTAGTCTAAACCGCCTTCAAGATTTTCCATCCATACCGACGTACGCTGTAATTT
Source organism: Pseudoalteromonas sp. RB2-MNA-CIBAN-0110 (assembly GCF_040309305.1). Taxonomy (NCBI): domain Bacteria; kingdom Pseudomonadati; phylum Pseudomonadota; class Gammaproteobacteria; order Alteromonadales; family Pseudoalteromonadaceae; genus Pseudoalteromonas; species Pseudoalteromonas sp. RB2-MNA-CIBAN-0110. The sequence continues at coordinate 5,560 of NZ_JBEOOQ010000012.1, forward strand.
GTCAGCCGTTTTAATGTAAAACATAATCACGCGGTCAATATATTTAATCAGTGTTGGCGTGTCTAAATCGGTCGCAAATAAATCAGCATGGCGAGGGCGCATACCGCCATTACCACACACGTATAAGTTCCAGCCGTTTTCGGTAGCTATAATGCCAATATCTTTACTTTGTGCTTCGGCGCATTCGCGGGTACAACCCGATACCGCCATTTTAAATTTATGCGGCGCACGTAAACCTTTGTAGCGGTTTTCAATTTCTATTGCGTGTCCAACGCTGTCTTGCACACCATAACGACACCACGTACTACCCACACACGATTTAACGGTTCTAAGAGACTTACCATAAGCATGACCTGTCTCAAATCCGGCTTCAATAAGTCGCTCCCAAATAACAGGAAGCTCTTCTAAGCGCGCACCAAATAAATCAATACGCTGACCACCAGTGACTTTGCAGTACAGGTTAAAATCTTTTGCTACTTGTCCAATTACAATGAGTTTGTCGGGGGTTATTTCGCCACCAGCGATACGGGGTACTACAGAGTACGAACCATCTTTTTGCATGTTTGCTAGGTACGTATCGTTAGTGTCTTGCAAGCCAACATGAGCAGGCTCTAAAATAAAGTCGTTCCATGTTGAGGCTAAAATAGAGCCAATGGCAGGTTTACATATTTCACAGCCATGACCGCTGCCGTGTTTAGTTAGTAAGTCATCAAAGCTTTTAATGCTTTCTACTTTTACCATGTGCAGTAGTTCTTGGCGTGAATACGCAAAGTGCTCACATACATGGTTATTTACTTCAACACCACGGCTTGCTAATTCGTTATCAACAACTGATTTTAATAACGCGGCACAACCACCACAGCCGCTTGCTGCTTTAGTGCATGATTTCACCGATGCTAAATCGCATGAGCCGCCATCAATTGCACCTACAATGTCGCCTTTACTCACATTGTGACACGAACAAATAGTGGCGGTGTCGGGTAGGGCACTGCCCGATAACGACGGCGCGCCGCCGCTGTCTGGTAAAATTAAACACTCAGGGTTTTCTGGTAAGTCCATGTCGTTAAGCATGTACTGTAATAAAGTATCGTAATCGCTGGTATCGCCAACTAGTACAGCGCCCAGTAATTTATCGCCTTTTTCACTTAGTATGATTTTTTTATAACAGCCGCGAATAGCATCTTGATATATAAGTTCTTTACAGTCTGGCGTTTTTGCATGAGCGTCGCCAATTGAGCCTACTTCTACACCTAATAACTTAAGTTTTGTGCTCATGTCGGCACCTAAAAACTCAAGCTCGCCACCACTTAATTGGCTCGCTGCAACGCGCGCCATGTTGTAACCCGGTGCAACTAAGCCAAATAGTTTTTTGTCCCACAGGGCACATTCACCAATGGCTAAAATATCAGGATCTGACGTTTGGCATTGATTATTAATGATAATACCGCCGCGTTCACCGAGTTCTAAATCAGCAATTTTACCTAGCTGATCATACGGGCGAATACCGGCAGAGAACAAAATCAGATCTGTTTCTAAAAATGACTCGTCCGAAAAATTTAATCTAAAGCGACTGGTTTCGCCTTTTACTATTTCGCTGGTTGCTTTTGATGTGTGTACCGTTACGCCAAGTTTTTCTATTTTATTTTTTAGTAGCGTACCGCCTTGTCCATCAAGTTGAACAGCCATAAGTTGGGGCGCAAATTCAACTACGTGGGTATCAAGCCCTAGTTGCTTAATGGCGTTTGCGGCTTCAAGCCCCAACAAACCACCACCAATAACAACACCGCTTTTACTTACAGCGGCACTGGCTTTTATTTGTTCTAAATCTTCTAATGTGCGATACACCAAACAATGGGGTTGGTCGTTACCTTTTATAGGCGGCACAAACGGAAATGAACCTGTAGCGAGTATCAGTTTGTCGTATGGGTATTGCTCACCGGTTAATGTGGTCACTATTTTTGCTGTTCTATCAATGCCTTCAACCCACTGGCTGGTATGCACATTAATATTAAGCTGTTTGTAGTTGTCGTGAGTGGTAAGTGCTAAATCGGCGGCGGTTTTGCCATCAAATACACTTGATAAGTACACGCGATCGTATGCAAGATTTGCTTCTCCGCAAAGTACAGTAATGTCTGCGTTGGCATCGCTTTGGCGCATTTGCTCAACAAAGTGGTGTCCGACCATACCATTACCAATAATGAGTATTTTTTGCGAGGTTTGCATAGGGCATTCCTTAAAGTGACGGTTTAAATACAAATAACAAAAAAGCCCGCCACAAATACGCAATATGCATAACTGTGTGCGGGCTTCTTTGCCGATGGTTGCTAATAGCTATTGTGCTCACAACCTAAATTTTTGCCGTAAGTAAAACGGGCTTGTTAATAGAATGTTTGCAAAAATACAGCCAGTTTTTTAAGTTATTGTTTAAATAGTATTTAATGTGTTTTTAGAGTGAGGATAAAACCTATTTTGTTATATGTTGGTGCGCGCCTGGCACTAAGAGGGTGCAAGTATTGTCATTGTTTTGTGCATTATCAGTCAATAAAACACCCATTATCATTCATTGTGTATTGAGTTAAATTTAGCCCATGAAATACGCACACGAATTACGAGCAAAATGACTAACACAAACTCAATAGATGCTTCACCTTTTCACGAAGGCGAGCTGGCAGTACAAGACAAACTCGGTAAACGAGAAATAATGGAAACATTTGGTAAACGTGCCGTGCGCTCATTTATGCCAAAGCAACATCAAGCCTTTTTTGAGCAGTTACCATTTGTGGTTGCAGGCAGTGTTGATGAAAACGCTAATCCGTGGGTATCTATTGTTTCAGGACAGTCAGGCTTTTTAAGCGCCCCCACACCTACGTCGTTATTAATGAAGCACGCGGTTGATAAAAACGACCCCTTACATGACACGTTAAATATTGCCGGCTCGCCAATTGGTTTATTAGGCATTGAGCTAAGCACGCGTAGGCGTAACCGTTTAAATGTGCGCGTAGGTGAGGCAATTAGTAATAATAAAGTGAGTTTTAATGTTGATCAATCCTTTGGAAATTGCCCGCAGTATATTCAAACGCGCGACTTAACGTTTAATAGAGATCCTTTACTTAAAAGTAATGTGGTACAAAAAGTTGAATTTAATACACTTGATAACGCAGCCAGTGCGTTAATTGACACCACCGATACATTTTTTGTTTCGAGTTTTATAACCGCTAAAAACAATCCGAAAATTGAAGGGGTTGATGTTTCTCACCGTGGTGGGTTGCCGGGCTTTGTAAAGCGAGAAGGCAACACATTAACGATTCCTGATTACGCAGGTAACAATTTTTTTAATACCTTGGGTAACTTTTTATTAAACCTAAAAGCAGGTTTGTTATTTCCTGATTTTGACACGGGTAATGTATTAATGCTTACCGGCAGCGTTGAAATTTTATGGGACGGGCACCCAGAACTTGAAGGCTTTATTGGCGCAGACCGAGGCTGGAAATTTACCCTCACTAAAGGAATGTGGCTTAAAAATTTACTCCCGTTTAGTGCTAAATTTGATGCTTATTCCCCTAACACTAAAATGACGGGCACGTGGCTTGAGGCTGATAAAAACAAACAAGCCGAAAAACTAAAACATACTTGGCAGCCTTTTAAAGTAACTAAAATAATTAAAGAAAGTAATGTAATTACCTCCTTTTATTTAGAAGGGCATAACAATATAACCTTGTTACCGTTTAAAGCAGGGCAGCATTTAACCGTACAAATACCAAGTAAAAGTAGTAGTAATAACAGTAACAGCAAACCTGTTATTAGAACCTACACCGTTTCATCAAGCCCTCATGAACTATTTTATCGGTTATCGATTAAAAAAGAGCTCAGTGGTGAGGTGTCTAACTACTTTCATAATAACGTAAAAGTAGGCGACGTTATTTTAGCTAAATACCCACAAGGGCAGTTTTTTATTGACCCAACCAGTACCAAACCTGCGGTACTCATTGGTGGCGGAATAGGTATTACACCTATGATCTCAATGGCTAAACACATTACCAATGAAGGGTTAAGAACCCGCTATACACGCCCGTTGCATATTTTTCACAGTGCTAAACATGCCCAACAGCGTGCATTTTATAACGAGCTAAAAACACTTGCAGATACGAGTGGCGGCGCAATTGATTACTACTCACTTTTATCGCAGCCAGAGCTTAGTGAAAAGCAAGACAGTGGCTTTAATTTAAAAGATGAGAGCTTTAATTTAAAAGGGCGCATAAATGCGGATGTGTTTAGATACTATTTACCACTTGATGATTACGAGTTCTTTTTATGCGGACCGCAAGCGTTTATGCAGCACGTATATAACGAACTGTTATTGCTCGGTGTGCAGGATAAAAACATATTTGCGGAAGCATTTGGACCCTCCAGTATTAAGCGCAAAGTACTTAACACAAACGAAGCGCCTAATAAAAACAAAGAGATGAGCGTAGAAGAAGCAGACAACACTGTAATTAAATTTAGTAAATCGGGCTTTGAACAGCGCTGGAACAAAGGCGATAACACTATACTTAATGTAGCCGAATCCCATGGTTTAGAACCTGAATTTGGCTGTCGAAACGGCAGCTGCGGCAGTTGCGCCGTAAAAATAAACGCAGGCGCTGTGGTGTATCGTAATAACGTAAGTTACCCAGTAGAGACAGAGCAGGCGCTAATTTGCTGCGCCGTACCAGCTAAAGGCGTTAAGGAACTTGATTTAAATCTGTAGTGTTTTGAAATATAGCGCTTTTAAATACAGCGCTTTTAAATACAAAACTATGCGCTAAAACTAAAACAACTGTTTTTTGTTAAACAAACGGAGCGTTTTAAAAACGCTCCGTTGAATTACTTTTATTAAAACTCAAAATTAAAATTGACCGTAAGCCTTCTTCCGTCTAGCACAACGCCGTAGGTTTCATTGGTCACTACACGGTCTGTAACATTGTATAAACCAGCCATTACTTTCAGATTATCAGTCATCCAATATTGTGCGCCTATGTCCATCATGGTGTAGCCGGGTGTACCATTACTTAAGCTTGTACGGCTTAAATAGTCAGTGGTTTCACCACGGTAGTTTACACGACTCCATAAATTTATCGTGTCACTCGCATCCCAGTTTAAGGTAGCATTAGCCATACTCTTGGGTATTTTATTTAAAGGCTCGCCTGCAAAGTCTCCAGATTTTTGCTCAGAGTCTGTAAAAGAGTAGTCAGCTTTAAAGCGAAGGTTGTCGGCAATACGGTAGTTTACAGTCGCTTCTACCCCTTGCATTTCTGCCTCTGAAATATTTTTTTGTGTACTCAAAAATTGATAAGTGTTCCCACTGAATTCACATTGATAGTTTTCAAAATCATTTCTATCAATATTTTCACTAATACAGTAGCGATCTTCTGCTATTTTATCATCAAAATCAGTATGATAAAACGTTAAGCTGGTCGATAGTCCAATTTTAGGATCGTTATAAATAAAACTAACTTCGTAGTTAACGCTAGTTTCTGGATCTAAGTCAGGGTTACCTATTATCAGGGCACGTGAAATGGATGTTCCAGTGGAAGATAGGTTAGGAGATCCGCCCCCACCTGTGCCTCGACCAAAGCCTGCAGTAGCTTGAGATAATGAAGGCTGAGTATATCCTGTAGAAACCCCTCCTTTAACAGTAAAGCGGTTATTTGCATGCCAGTTAGCATAAATCCTAGGTGACCAATGAGAACCAAATTGCTCATCGTTATCGTATCTTAAACCGGTAGTTATGGATAAGTCTTTTATAAAGTTCCATTCAACCTCAGTAAATAAAGCCCCAATCCATCGGTCAACTGTATCACTGGCAATAGCCACGTTGGCATCTAGTAAACCATTCGTTTCGTCAACAAGTTCTTCGGTTTTATATCGTGCACCCACAGTATAAATATGTTGCTCTGCTGCATAAGTTGCAGATGTATTAAATGTAATTATTTCTTCTTTTTTATCTTCATCTTGCACGCGTTCAGATAAATCTTGCTGAAGATAAGTGTTTGTTGTTAATTTTCCGTAATTACCCATATGGGTGAGGGAGTACATTTGTTTTTCAAATTCGTACTGTGAGCCTTCTGCATCAATAGCTATTGAGTTACCTGGTGTATGCTCAAAATCAATATTTGATGTATCGTAGGCTAGGCTCACCTTGTTTTTATCATCAACGGCCCAGTTAAATTTAACCCCAAATTGGGTTGTATCTGAGTCTGGGCGGCTAGCAGTAGCGTCGCCACCGCCAGAGTAATCACTTTCATCTGTATGTTGTATTGAGCCTGTAAGCTCCATGCCTAATACATCTTTAATTAACGCACCGCCAGCGTAAAAGTCGGTATTGTATTGATCATTACTTACATCATTCATTGATGAAGTATAGCTTGCGGCTAAACTTCCAGACCATTGCTGTGGAGCCGTACGAGTAATAATGTTAATCACTCCGCCCATTGCTTCAGAGCCGTAAAGTGATGACATAGGACCACGAATAACTTCCACACGTTCAATCATTGCAAGTGGTGGAATACCTATTTGTTTACCCCCATCTGAGCCATTAGTATTTACTGAACGACCTGCCGAAAGAGGGCGACCATCGACAAGGTATAATGTGTATTGATCATCCATACCACGGATACTAATATCTTGCATATTACCGCCACCAGTTACATATACGCCTGGTATATCGCGAACAGCATCAACAACAGTGGTATAAGATTGTTTACGTAGCTCTTCTTGTAATATGACCGAAATAGATGCAGGGGCATCTATAATTTTCTGCTGATAACCGGTTGCTGTTACAACCATTGTTTCCATTTCATTTGTTTTTTCTGCCGCTGAAGCGCTCATGGCTATAGGGATCAAAATAGCGAGAGGTAACTTTTTACAGGTCAATGGTACTAACTTCGACATTGATCGTTTGGACATTAAAATGTTCTCCTTTACATGTAGGCCTAAATTCAAGAGTGCAAATGATAATACTTATTGTTATCATGTAAAGGAAATTAAATGGAACAATGTGTTGCCAAAGTTGCAACACATGTTGATCGTTTGCTCGTGTAATGGCTAATTTATTATTATGTAAATTAGCCGTCACTGAGCGTATTAAACGCAGTAGGGATGTTGCAATGCCTCAATTTAAAGAATTACGTAGTTTTGTCTCTGTGGTTAGTTCAGGAAGCTTATCAAATTCGGCAAAAACACTGCAGTTGTCTAAATCAACTATTAGCCGACATCTTAAAAACTTAGAGCAAGATGTGGGGAGTATTTTACTTAAAAGAATGCCTAACAGCTTGGTGCCTACAGAGGCGGGGCTGTGTTTTTACGATTATTGTGAGCAAATACTGAGTATAGCGAAAGAAGCTAAACAAGAATTAGATACCTTAGATGAAAAAGTACAGGGTGAAGTAGTTATCTATGTTGATACCGGCTTATTAAGAGGATGGCTAGGTGATGTTGTTACTCAGTTTTTAACGCGCTTTCCAGATGTTAGCGTGACTCTTAAAACAGATATAAAATCTAACTCAAACCAATGGCAAGACAATATTTTGCTTTATATGGGGCAGTTACCTGAATCCAGCCAACGCCAAGAAAAACTCTGTATCCTTTGGCAGGGGGTATTTGGTAGTAAAGATTACTTTAAGTGTAATGGCTATCCTAACTCACCGGAAGACTTAATAAATACTCACTGGTTACAATTAATTGGCAATAAAAATGAGCAGTTAGTTATGACAAACCAAGGAGGAGAAACATTAAGTGTACCAGTTCCTTCGTCACGAATTCAGTCAGATCAGTTGGTGTTACAAGGAGATGCAATAAGCCAAGGGCATGGGCTTGGTTTATTACCTCTATGGCAAGCAAAAATGCGTCTTAATGCTCACCCCGAATGCTTTGAGCGTTGCTTAAAAGACTGGGTAGGTCATCCTGTTCCTATTTGGTTATGTTATCCTTTTGGCAAATTAGCCAAAAAGCAGCGTGCTTTTATAGAGCATATAAAAAGCAATTTACCGCAGGAATGGGATAATGAGCTTTGCCAAGAAATGTAAATTTTATTTAGTATTACTTAGACAATTTATTTTAAGTGTTTTAGAAACTGCAACGTAAAAAACCGCTTTTTAATCAATAAAAGTAAATGCTACTCATTATTATTTAATGTGTGACATGCTAGCATATCCTTAATATGTTCATAAATTAAAAAGGAAATATAAATGTACGGCATACTAATAAAAATGTTTTTTATAGCTGGTCTTAGTTTTTTCTCAGTAGCTAGCTTTGCTAATTACCCAATAACAATTAGCCAAGGGAATACCCAAGTTGTTATAAAACAAAAGCCTATAAAGGTAGTTGTATACGATTTAGGTGTACTTGATACATTAACAGCACTTGATGTTGATGTAACTGCGGTTGCTAAGGGAGTGTTTCCTGAGTATTTAGCCCATTATAACTCCCCAAAAAAAGCAATAGCGGGTAGTTTATTTAAGCCAGACTTTGAGGCACTTAAAAAAATTAAACCTGATTTAATTATAGTCGGACCACGCAGCCGTAGAGCATTAGATAAATTAACTGCAATTGCACCTACCATCGATTTAACATTAAGTTCCGATGATTTTGTCTCTAATATTAAAAGAAATATTATATTACTGGGTGATGTTTTTGAAAAACAACAGCAAGCAAAGTTATTGTGGAACAATCTAAATAATAAAATTAATGCTTTACAGGCTAAAGCAATGGGTAAAGGGCCAGGGCTTGTTTTATTTACTGTAAAAGATATGTTTATTGCGCACTTACCTGGAGACAGATTTGGTGTGGTGTATGAACTACTTGGTATAAAAAGCCCAGATAAAATTAATAAACCACAGCTAAAAGATAACGATAAAAGCCAAACTAAAGTGCAAAAAGCCAAACAAGCTGCAGTATTAACAAAGGATTATATGGCAACAAAACCAAATTGGCTGTTTATACTCGACAGAGGTTTAGCAACTGGTGGGCAAAGCAATATTGAGCAAGCTTTAGCAAAAGCACCGTTTATAGAAAACTCTCAAGCGTGGCAACAAAAACATGTTTACTACTTAAACCCAACGCAATGGTATGTAATAACAGGCGGCTATACGAGTGTTCTTAATACCGTGAACGAGTTAAATACTATTTGGTAAACATTTTTATTAAAGGTGAGCTGATTATGAATATTTGCTCACCAATTCACTTTAGTTAGATACAAAACGGATAGCGAAAAATTGAAATGAGCGGCATATCTGGTGATCATAACAGAATTTAGCTCAGGACTTTTAAAATTTGCAATAGATAGCTTTATTAGCTCTAGCAGAGTAATTCAGTACCTGTTGTCAGATTGATTACATACCTTCAAATGCCAAATGAACAGGCATAAGTCCCTCATGAACGTCTCAAAACGCATAAGTTTCGAAGATATTATCATAAATAATTTTTAAGTTATTGTAATCAACTCTTAACCCATAATGTTGACCATCTAAGTTATAACCACTTAGGTGAATATGATTATTATGTGATGTGAGTTTACTAAAATAGTTGATTTTATATCGTAAAAAAGAGGCTTAATAGCCTCTTATAAAACAGTATTAAATACTTAAAACTAAGCCAGTAAACCTGCTTTTGTTTCAGGCATTGCTATAAAGCCATCAAGTTTACGAACGTTGTTTAACCATCTTAAAATATTTGGGTATTGTTCAAGTGATACGCCGCCCTCTGGTGCGTGTGCTATGTACGAAAAATTAGCAATGTCGGCAATAGTTGGCTGAGTGCCTACTAAGTACTCGCGATTTTGTAAGTATGCATCCATTGTTTTAAATAATGTATGGGCAATGTTTATCGCATTTTGATGATCAAGCTCTGCGCCAAATACAGTGACTAAACGCGCTGCACACGGACCTGAAGCCACAAGCCCTGCAGCAACGCTCAACCAGCGCTGAATGTGCGCTTGAACAGTTACATCTTCTGGGTACCAGGTTCTGTTAGCATCAAATTTTTGTGCCAAGTACAGCAAAATAGCGTTTGAATCGTTAATAACGTCATCGTTATGTTTAAGTACGGGTACTTGCCCAAAAATATTCATTTTTAGAAAGTCAGCTTGTTTTTGTGCGCCGTTTTGCAATGCAACATCGACCATATTTACATCAAGCTTTAAAAGCGATGTAAATAGCTCTGCACGATGTGAATGACCAGATAAAGTAAAACGGTATAGCGTTAGGTTGCTCATGGTTATCCTGTTTTTAATTTGAATAGTAATTTTTAATAACGCTATTCTTTCACTATTATCAGTATTGAAAAACCGAGCTAGTAAGGAATTAATGTCAATGCTATATTGACAATCATGGATACTATTATTGGCATTAAAACAATCATCGCGGTTGTTGAAACAGGCTCTTTTACAGCCGCAGGCGACAGACTAGGGCTTTCAAAGGCGCTGGTTAGTAAATACGTGGGCATTGTAGAGCAAGACTTAGGGGTTAGATTATTTAACCGCTCCACGCGCAGAATTTCGATTACCGAGGCGGGGCAAAGTTATTACGCAAGCGTAGTACCTGTAATTGAAAGCTACAGCGAAATGCTCGATAACTTATCGGGTCAAACAGCGCTTGCTAGCGGCAAGCTTAGGGTGAGTGCGCCGGTGTCGTTTGGTGAATCAAACCTTGCGCCGTTAATGCCTGAGTTACTGAGCCGCTACCCTGATTTAAGTATTGATTTAGTGCTTTCAGACAAAACAATTGATTTGCTAGAAGAGGGGGTTGATTTAGCAATTAGAATTGGCAGTGTGTCTGACTCTAATTTAATTGCGAGGCAAATTACCAGTTATCCTTTAATTTTATGTGCATCAGCCGAATACATTCAACGTTTTGGCGCACCTATAAGTGTTGGCGAGCTTGAACAACACGCTACGGTGATTGATAGCAACTTTAAAATAGGTCGCCATTGGCCTCTCGTTTCACCTAGTGGTGAGGCATTAACGGCAAGCGTAAACTCGCGTGTTTCGGTTAATAATCCACAAGCAGTAAGAGAGGTGGTTGTAGCGGGTGGTGGTATTGGTTTAATCCCTGAAATAGTGGTGAGAGACGATATTGCATCGGGTAAACTTGTACAGGTTATGCGGGACTATAAAACCTTTGAGTTTGGCTTATTTGCTATTTATCCGCATAGAAAGTTTGTGGCTCAAAAGGTCACGTCGTTTATTCAGTTTTTATTTGAAAAGTTTGAAGCTAAGCCAAAAACAAAAAAGCCTAAAATCAGTTAAGTGATTTTAGGCTTTTTAAAGTGGGTCATTAAAATATCATTTAAAACAGTTGCTTAATTAAAAGTGGCGCTTACTTAAAGCAACTATTTACTTTAATATAATAACTGGCACATCGTTGTTTTCGAGCATTTTAATGGTATTACTGCCCACAAAAAACTGCCTTAACTTCGAATGCCCAAAAGCCCCCATAACAATCAAATCAATATTATTTTGTTCTTTGTATTGCATTAACGAGTCAAAAATATTGCCCTCTAAAAAGCTTGCAGACACTTCAAAACCCATACTACTGAGTTTAAATTGAGCGTTAAGAAACTTCTCTTCTAAGTTCTTCTCATTATTATTAATACTCACTAAATGACAATGAAGCCCATGTAATAAACCGCCATCAATAACTTGTTGCAGTGCTTTGTCGGCTGTTTCGCGACCATCGTACGCAATCATAAATGAATTAGGTTGCTTAAACTTTCTAGAAATAAGCAATATTGGTTGCGAGGCGCTACGCACGAGCGTTTCGATGTGTGAACCAAGTGCATTTAAATCAACACGATGATCAACACCATTTCGACCAATAACGATTAAGCGAGTATCATCTTTAAAGTCAATAATAGCGTCGATTACATCACCGTGACGCTTAATTAATTCATAGTTTTGAATATGAGCAATTTTTGCTTGTACAGCAACCGAGTCGAGTAATTCATCTGCTAGTTTTAAAGAAACTTTACTACGGTGTTCATCGAGTTTTGTCATTTCTTCAAGTAAATCCGATTGGGCACCTAAACCAATTGTACCGGTGTAGTTACCTACATTAGTTTGTTGTATTTTTTCAAGCATATGTATAAAGCTAATTGATTTATCTAACTTTTTTGAAGCCCAAATAGCAGCTTCGGTTACAGCGTGTGTAATGACAGAGCCATCGATACAGGTAATTATTTTTTTCATTACATTCTCCTTAATGACCGCCAAGTAGTTTATCGACTTCTTTAGGGTCGTTATGTACGCCAAACTTATCAACAACTGTTTCGGTTGCGCTATTCATACCAACAATATTAACTGTTGCGCCTTCGCGTCTAAATTTAATAACCACCTTGTCGAGTGATGATACACCGGTTATATCCCAAAAATGGGCATGGGTTAAATCAATTACTACGTTAGAAACCGCATTTTTAAAATCGAACGACGCTATAAATTGCTCTGCTGAGGCAAAAAACACCTGGCCTACAACTTCATAAGTTACTAGGTTTTTAGTTTCATCGTGCTTAGTTGTAACAACCATAAAGCGACCAATTTTGTTCGCAAAAAACAACGTAGCTAACAACACGCCAACTAAAACACCAATGGCTAGATTATGCGTGGCAACAACCACAATAACCGTGGAAATCATCACTACGTTTGACGAAAGCGGGTTCTTTTTTAAATCTTTAACGGATGTCCACGAAAACGTACCAATCGACACCATAATCATTACTGCAACTAATGCCGCCATAGGAATTAAACGCAGCCACTCATCTAAAAACACCACCATGATGATTAAAAATAAACCAGCAATAAAGGTTGAAAGTCGTCCACGACCGCCCGATTTAACGTTAATGATTGACTGTCCAATCATGGCGCAACCCGCCATACCACCAAATAAACCTGCGCCAATATTGGCAATACCTTGACCTTTACACTCTTTATTACGATCGCTCGTTGTATCGGTTAAGTCATCAACAATAGTGGCGGTCATCATTGATTCAAGTAAGCCCACAACCGCAAGACCAATTGAATAGGGTAATACAATTTGCAGCGTTTCGAGTGTTAGCGGTACATCTGGCCATAAAAATATAGGCAGGGTGTCTGGCAGTTCGCCCATGTCACCAACGGTTCTTATATCAAGCCCTAAAAACAGTGAAACCAGCGTAATAACAACAATACACACTAAAGGAGAGGGGAGTATTTTGCCAATAGTTGGAATATACGGAAATAAGTAAATAATACCTAGGCCCGCTGCGGTCATCGCATAAACATGCCAAGTAACATTGGTCAGCTCAGGTAACTGCGCCATAAATATTAAAATCGCCAGTGCGTTTACAAACCCCGTAACAACAGAGCGCGATACAAACCGCATTAACTCACCGAGCTTTAAAAAGCCTGCAAATATTTGCAGTACACCGGTAAGTAAGGTGGCAACCAGTAGATATTCCAGACCATGATCTTTAACCAGCGTTACCATTAATAGCGCCATTGCACCGGTAGCCGCCGATATCATGCCAGGGCGTCCGCCTACAAAGGCAATAATAACGGCGATACAAAATGAGGCGTATAAACCCACTTTTGGATCAACACCCGCAATAATAGAAAAGGCAATAGCTTCCGGTATTAGGGCAAGCGCCACAACAATACCAGCAAGCACATCACCACGAACATTAGAGAGCCAATCTCTTTTTACGTGATCAAACATGTAATAAACCTAATTAGTTAGTTTCCCAAAGTATAGGGGAGTATTTTATTTAAATAACAATGATTCTCGCGCAGATGGCGATTAAGGTTGCACGCAACGTGCTGATGAAAAAGGAAGTGGTTGCCTAGGGCGGCGTAAGTTTCAAGTAAAAAGCTCCTTTTTGATTAGTGTATATTGATAATGGGAACGAATTAAAGGTATCACATATATATTAGCAATATGCTGTTTGGCCTTAAAGACCAAACTTTAATCCAATAATGTTTTTGAATATTTAAAACTCGAATGTAAAACCAAACTCTCTTAATTTTTCATATACGTTTATATCAAAACGGTACAAAGTAGCAGCTCTGTGGGCTACGTTGGTTTGTTTTTCTTTGCAGTTTATTAATAAGTTCATTTTTTGAAACTTACGTCTGAAGTTAGGCTTATCGAGTGACTTATTTAAAATCGACTCGTAAATTCCTTGTAGCTCAAGCAGGGTGAATTTTTCTGGGAGTAAGCTAAAACCGATAGGCTCGTGCCTTACTTTATAACGTAAGTAATCAAGGCCACTTTTTAAAATGTCGGCGTGGTCAAACATTAAAGCCGGTACGTTATTTACATCAAACCATTCACACTCTACAGCGTTATCGCCACTCACAAGATTGGTTTCTTCAAAGCGCACGAGCGAGTAGTAAACAATAGTAATAATACGCCTAGCGGGGTAGCGGTCTACGTTACCAAATGCACCTAACTGATCTAAATAAAGGTTTTCAACACCGGTGGTACTTTTAACAACACGCAGAGCTGCAAGGTCTAAGTTTTCGTCTTTACGAACCCAATGACCAATTAAACCCCATTGGCTTGTTGCAAGACCGCGATTATATTTAACCAGCAGCACTTTTAACTTACCTTCATGAATAGCAAATACAATATTATCTACGGTTAGATTACTAATGCAGTCATCAGGAATCGATTCTTCGTCGATGTTGTTAGAAATATTTGATGTTTTATGGTGCATAAATTACTCAGCCAATGCTATACATACATATTGTTATAAAGACTATTAAGAGTATATAAAAGGCGCTTAAAGCGCAAATAAAAAACATTTATAAATCCTATCTAAAACAATCACATCTATTTAATTAATCACTTTATACACTGTCCCTATTTTTACGCATTAACGCCGATATTCGACTTTGGTTTGGCATTGGTTTTTTATTGAACGAATAATACCTTTGTATGTTAGTAAATTTAACGCCAAATTAGCGTCATGTATTAAATAAATTACCAGTTGATTAAAAATGTAACATAAATGTTTACATGCGCTAAAAATGCATATAGTATTTTTGACTATATCGATTTGCATTGAAAATTGAGCACACATGAACAACACAAAACACACACTCACAATTAAAGAAAAAATAGGGTACGGCCTAGGTGATACAGCCAGTAATATTGTATTTCAAATGGTCGCTAACTTTATGTTGATATTTTATACCGATGTTTACGGTTTATCTGCAGCTGCTGCGGGTACGCTACTTTTAGCGGTTCGTTTATTTGATGGTATTACCGATCCAATAATGGGCAGCATTGCCGATAGAACGCGCAGCCGTTGGGGTTCTTACCGCCCTTACATATTATTTTTAGCTGTTCCGTACGGTGTGTTTGCTTGCTTAGCATTTATAACCCCCGATTTTGATTCTACGGGCAAGCTTATATATGCCTACTTAACTTACGGGCTATTAATGACGTGTTATACCGCCATTAATATACCGTACGGTGCACTTGGCGCAGTAATGACAAACGATCCTAAAGAGCGCGCATCGCTACAGTCATACCGATTTGCAATGGCAATGGCAGCACTGCTTGTAATTGTATGGGCACTGCCTAAGCTGGTTGCCTTTTTTGGCGACGGCAACGATGTAGTAGGTTACCCGCTAGCAATGGTGTTTTTAGGCGGACTTGCCGCAGCGTGTTTTTTACTGTGTTTTAAAATGACTAAAGAAACCAAACAAGTTAAACCCGCGCAAAGTAAAAAGAATGCCTTTCTTGAGTTTTTAAGCCTATTTAAAAACGATCAATGGGTTGTTATAGCCGTTATAAGCCTAGCAACTTTAATCTTAATTGGCGTTAGAGCCTCAGTAGCGCCGCATTATATTAAATACTACGTAGGGGAAGCCTCGCTTACTTCTAACTTTTTAACACTCTCAGCAATTGGCTCAGTATTGGGCGCTATATCTACCAACTTTTTAACCAAATTTATTGAAAAGAAAACACTTTTCATTGTCGCTTTAGTGGTCGTAATTATTTCTCACAGCATGTTTTACGTACTTGAGAGCGACGCAATCGTAACCATTTTTATTGTGTACTTTATTGCTAACTTTGCCCACATGATTATTACCCCAATTATGTTTTCGATGGTGGCAGATACGGTTGACTACGGCGCATTAAAAATTGGCCGCAGATTAACGGCAGTTACGTTTTCGGGTCATTTATTAGCAATAAAACTAGGCTTTGCAATTGGCGGTGCTATTGCAGGCTGGATATTATCAGGGTACGCCTACGTACCAAATCAAGAGCAATCAGAACACACGTTATCAGGCATTTTACTCGCCTTTGCTGGTATTCCAGTAATTTGTACCGTGGCATGTTTAATTTTTATAACACGTTACAAACTTACCGAGCCTGAAGTAAAGCGCATTCAAACGAAGCTGGCTGATAACAAAACCATAAACTAATTTAGCAGTCCATTTTTCACCTTTTAAAAGTGTAAATTGGGCAGGCAATACTAGGAGTAAAAATGCAAAATACAGCGCAAGCAGCACCCCCATCTAATGGATTAAGTGACGCTGAACTTAAACAGTTAAAAGACTTACAACGAGCCAACTCGTTAATACAAAATCACAATGTATTAGTTGATCACATGTATACCGCCGATCCTTCTGCGCATGTGTTTAATGGCAAAGTGTATATTTATCCATCGCATGACATTGAATCAAAAAATGAAATTAATGATAACGGCGACCACTTTGCAATGCGCGACTACCATGTGTTTTCGCTTGACGAAAGCTCAGGCAAAGCCATAGACCATGGCGTAGCACTTTGTGTAGACGACGTAAAATGGGCAAGTAAGCAAATGTGGGCACCCGATGCTGCGCATAAACTTGGTCAGTATTACCTTTATTTTCCGGCGCGCGATCAGCAAGGTATTTTTAGAATTGGCGTTGCAAAAAGTGACAGTCCAACAGGTCCATTTAAAGCCGAAGACGATTACATTCAAGGCACGTTTAGTATCGATCCGGCTGTATTTGAAGATAACGACTCAAGCCATTATTTATATTTTGGCGGTTTGTGGGGCGGCCAATTACAAAATTGGCAAACCAGCGAATTTAATGAACAAAGCACGTATCCAAAAAATGGTGAACCTGCAATCCCTGCGCGTGTTGCAAAATTATCTGAAGATATGATCAGCCTAAGCGAAGACGTAAAAGAGGTTTTTGTACTAGATGAAAGCGGCTCGCCAATTACAGTGTGCGATAATAACCGCCGCTTTTTTGAAGGCCCTTGGGTACACAAACACAACGGTGTTTATTACTTTTCGTACTCAACGGGCGATACACACAAAATTGTATACGCAACGGGCGATAATCCATACGGACCATTTACCTATCAGGGCGTTATTTTAAACCCAGTACTTGGTTGGACCACGCATCACTCAATTGTTAAGCACAATGATGGTTGGTTTTTATTTTATCACGACAGTACGTTGTCGGGCGGGCAAACCCATTTACGTAGTATGAAAATGGCTAAGCTCGAACACGACTCAAACGGAAAAATTCAAACAATAAGCCCATATGAACACGCTTAACAAAAATAGTTATAAACAATGCAAATTATCTGCGTAAGCACCGCTACAGCTTTTATTTGCACAAAAAAGATATAGTCAATATGACCATTAATTTATTTTATTAATGGTCTAAATAAGAGGAAGCTGAGGACATATGACAAAATGAAAATATTTTAAAGCAAAAAATTAGCACAAAGAATTAGCATAAACGTGCTGTTATCTAATGGTTTTTAGTTAAGTAGCACATGTTTAAAACTGGTTGTGGTCTTTGTAAAACGTTTAAAACATACACACACAATAATTATTTATTGACCGTAAAATGAAACAAATAGTTTACAATTATGTTTCGAGTAATTCTTAAAGTCTTGCAGTACGTCAATAATAATTAAATAAGAAAAAGGCATCATGATGTTTAAGAAAAAGATAATTTCAACAGCCATACTCGCTGCAATGGGTACCGTTACGCTTCCTCACCAAAGCTACGCTGCAGAAACCATTGTTGACGAAGATGTAGAAATAATACAAGTAACAGGCATTAGAGGTTCATTGCAGCGCTCTATGGATGTTAAACGCGATTCTTCTGGTATTGTCGATGCTATTTCGGCTGAGGATATGGGGAAATTTCCTGATACCAATCTTGCTGAATCGCTACAACGTATTACCGGCGTATCAATAGATAGAGCGGGCGGTGAAGGTAGCCGCGTGACAGTACGTGGATTTGGACCTGCTAATAACTTAATTACTATTAATGGCCGCCAACTTCCAAACACAACAGGTGACCGTACATTTGATTTTGCAAATGTCGCATCTGAAAGCGTATCGGGCGTGCAAGTTTATAAAACATCAGACGCAAGTGTTACCTCAGGTGGCATTGGCGCAACTATAAACTTAACAACAAACAGACCTTTAAATAGCCCAGGTATAAAAGCATCGTTTGGCGTAAAAGCTGTAGACGATCAATCAACCGACGAGGGTAGCATTACACCAGAGGTAAGCGGTTTATATTCGCAAACATTTGGGGATGACAAGTTTGGTATTTCGATTTCAGGTAGCTACCAAGACCGTGAAAGCGGTATGCAGCAGTTTATTCAAGATCAAGGCTACAGAGCATCTGATTACACAAATACAGGATGGGGCGGCGTACCTGCAGGCGCAGAAGGCGGAACAAACAGACCTACATCAGGCATTTACTCAAACCCGCAACAACCACGTTATGTGTTTGAAGAGCGTCAACGTGAACGTGTAAATGGTCAGTTGGTATTTCAATATCAACCTGTTGAAAATATTACAGCAACCCTTGATTACACGGGCTTTAAAACAACCGTTGAAGAGCAGCACACTGATGCCTCAGTTTGGTTTAACTACGCTGGCGACAGAAGTGAATCTGTTTGGGCGGGCGAGCCTAACGCGTACCCACTCATTTACTCAGAAATTTATGACATTCAAAGTGATGCCGATTACCGCGATACGTCGCTTACGGTAGGTTCTTGGGGTCGCGAAGAAAAAACAGATTCATTAGGCTTTAATCTAGAATGGGCGGTGTCTGATCAGCTTAACCTAGAATTTGATCACCACAGTTCAAAAGCATCAATGAAAGCAACTGATCCACGCCACGGTACACGTAATAATATTCAGTTACCGTCGTACACACGTTCGCGCTCAGGGCTTGATTTAACAGGCGACTTACCAGGTATTGCTATTGGTAATATTGAAAACTTTAACCCAAGTACTATGCGTTTATCGGGTAGCTGGTTTGCAAATGATAAATACGATTCAGAAATCGATCAAACGCAAATTTCGGGCGACTACTACATTGACGACAACCTAAGCATTGACTTTGGTGTTGCGGTTAATAAAGTAAATAACCATTACCGTCATACACAAGTACAGCGCCCAGATTGGGGTGGTGTTGGTGTTGAGGGTGACTTTGCTGATATTGATTGGCGCCAAGATACTATTTTAGATAAGTTTCAAGCTAAGGCGGGCAACTTTGAAGGCACTGCAACACAAGGCGAATACGATTTATTTAATACAATCTTTTTTGCCGACTTTGATGCGATTGTAAATGCAGCAGAGTACGCAGATCCTATTGCTAACGTAGATAACCTTTATGGTGATTGTAAAGCAGCCGACGGCGCAGCAGCAGGACCAAACGGCGAAGGACAATTTTGTGCCTCAACCGACTGGGATGCAGCAACAAACCGCTTTACTGAAGAAAAAACGCAGTCTGCTTTTGCACAAGTAAATTACAAAGGTGAATTGAGTGGCATGTTCTTCGACCTGCAAATTGGCTTACGCTACGAAAAAACAGACGTATTTTCTAAAGCAACCGCACCCGGTTACAGCCGCGTAGAGTGGAACGAAGATACAGCTACATCAGTAACCGGTGTTACCGGTATTGAAACGCTAAGCCAATCTGCAGATTACAGCCAGTTCCTGCCAAATATTAACTTTAATATTGAAGTTGTTGAAGATGTAATGATTCGCGCAGCAGCGAGCAAAACTATTTCAAGAGCGGGTTATGGTCAACTGCAAGGCGGTACAACTATTAATACCGGCGGTAGCTTAAGTGGTTATTCGGGTGGCTCTGGTAACCCAGGACTTAAACCGCTTGAATCAATTAACTACGACTTATCAAGTGAATGGTATTACGGCGAAGGTAGCTATATTTCGTTTGGTTACTTTAAAAAAGACGTAACAAATTGGATTACTACAGGTACTATCGACTCAAATATATTTAACTTAGCGGATCCATTAAATGGTGAAAAATTTAGAGCTGCATCAAGTGCTCTAGGTGGTAATGCATCTAACGAAGATATCAGAACCTATATATTTGAAAACTTTGCTGATGATCCAAATGTGCAACCTAAATTTGATGAAGATGGTGAGTTAGACGGCGGCACAATTGTTGGTGACCCAGACTCAGATGATCCAATTAACTTTAGAATAAACGTGCCTGTAAATGGCGACCAAGAATACACCATTGATGGCTTTGAATTTAATATTCAGCACTTATTTGGTGAGTCAGGCTTTGGCGGTATTTTTAACTACACCATGGTTGACTCGGGTCTTGAATACGACAACGACTCGCTAGAGGATACAGAAGCACTCGTTGGGTTAAGTGATACTGCAAACGTGGTGTTCTTTTATGATAAAGAAGGCTTACAAGCACGTATTGCGTATAACTGGCGCGACTCGTTTTTAAATGAGCGTCGTGTAAATGGCGATTTAACCGCACCAATTTACACTGATGAGTATTACCAAATAGACTTTAACGTAAGTTACGAAGTACCCGCAGTAGAGGGACTTACCGTATTTATTGAAGGTATAAACATTACTGACGAGTACGTAACATCGTACGGGCGTAAGCAACAGTTGATTTATAACATCACTCAAACAGGCTCTCGTTACGGTTTAGGTGTCCGTTATAATTTTTAATAAATCACCCTTGTAGCAACCTTATAAAAGCCGCATTTTGCGGCTTTTTTATTTGCCTAAATTAACCTAGTAATAATAATACCCAGCTGTTATAGTCAATATGAATTTAACTTATTTGTTACATTTTATTTGTAGTAGTAGGTAAAGGCACACAACAACAATTGGAGCACACAATCCATGGCCAATCATGCATTATTAAATAATGTTGAACATCAGCATTTAAAAATAAACCCTGCACGCAGCACACACCTAGGTGACGGGGTTTGGTATAGCGAAACATTTGTGAGCGAATTTAGAGTCGCTCAAGCACATTACCCAATATTTTTTACCAAAGACGATACAACAAATACATTTTCGCCGGTGTGTTTGTACGGCATAAATAAAGACGAAAACTTATTTTTAGTAAACCAGCAATGGCAAGCACACTATATTCCACTGAGTATGCAGCGACTGCCTTTTGCTATAGCGACTCAAAATACAATGCAAAACGGTGTGGCAACGCAAGAGCGCATGTTAAGTATTGATTTAGACTCGCCAAAAGTGTCAACAAAGCAGGGTATTAACTTATTTTTAGAACACGGCGGGAATAGCGATTACCTCGAAAACATCATAAACGTGCTCGACAACCTGCATCATGGGTTAGAACAAAACCAGCCCTTTATTAAAACCTTAATTAAACATGGTTTGCTTGAATCAGTATCGCTAGAGCTTGATTTAGTAAACGGGCTTAAACATAACTTACTCGGTTTTTATACCATAAACGAAGACTCGCTTAACCAGCTAAGTAGCGAGGCAATTGCGCAGCTTCACTCACAAGGGTATTTAGCGTGTATATACATGATCATTGCATCGCAAGTACATGTGCGTGATTTAGTGGCGCTTAAAAACGAGCAACTTATGCTACAAAAGCACGCTGTATAAGTAATTAGCTATGGAAAATTTAGCAAATAATATTCAAACCCTGAGTGGCTTAACTCCCAGTACGTTACCCAAGGAGCTTTTAAACTCGCCTGTGCCTATTGTACTAAAAGGGTTTGTAAGCGATTGGCCCCTCGTTATTGCCGCCAAAAAGTCAGACAGTGCAGCGATTGATTATTTAACGCCGTTTTACGAAGGTTTTTTAGTTAACACTTGCACAATACCCGCTAGTCAAAATGGGGTTGTAGGGTATAACCCCGATATGAGTGGTTTTAATTTTACTAATCAGCAAGCGGCATTTATTAATGCGCTTGAGCAAATAACGCAAACTGCAAATAACCCGCAAGCCGACACTTTATACATTGGCTCTACTAACATTGCACAGTGCTTACCTGGTTTGGTTAATCACTGCCAAGTTAACGCATTAAACGAAGGCTGTTTATTTAATGTATGGGCAGGCGGAAAGGTTACCGTACCAGCACATTACGACGTAGCACAAAATTTAGCATGTTGCGTTGCAGGTAAAAGGCGTTTTACTTTATTTGCCCCCGATCAAATAGATAATTTATATATAGGCCCGCTTGATAAAGCACCCGGTGGGCAGCCAATAAGCTTAACCACCACAACTGCGCCCAACTTCACGCAATACCCTAAGTTTGAGCAGGCAATAAAAGCGGCAATTACCGTTGATCTTGAAGCAGGCGATGCCCTTATATTGCCCAGCATGTGGTGGCACCAAGTAGAGGGGCTTGGCAGTTTAAATATACTGTTTAATTATTGGTTTAAAAATACGCCTGCGGTGTATGGGCAGCCTACTAATGCGTTGCACCTTGCTATTTTAAACATACGTAATTTACCAAAGCATGAGCGCGCAGCATGGCAACGTTTGTTTAATTACTACGTATTTGCCGATAACGAATTTACCCACATATCAACGCCTGCACAGTCTATTTTAGCAAAGCCAATGGATGAGCTTACAGCGCGTAAATTAAGAGCCGAATTACAAAATAAATTAAGACGCTAAGCGTACTTGTAAGGTTTGAAATATGAATCAAAATGCAATTAAAAAAATAGTAATAGCAGGTGGCGGCACCGCCGGTTGGATGTGCAGCGCTGCAATGGCAAAGCTGCTAGGTAAAAATATTGAAATATGCTTGGTTGAATCCGATTTAATACCTACCGTAGGGGTCGGGGAATCAACTATTCCTACGCTGCATATATTTCATGATTTACTAAAAATTAGCGAATCAGAATTTATGGCAGCCACTAATGCCACGTTTAAATTAGGCATATCGTTTGAGGGTTGGAAACAAAACCAGCAAAGCTACTTTCACTCATTTGGTTATGTGGGGCAAGGCTGTTGGGCTGCAGGTTTTCAGCACTTTTGGCTAAAAGGTATGCAACAAGGTGTAGCAGCCGATATTGGTGATTATTGCACAGAGCACGTAGCAAGTCGCTTGGGTAAATTTGCCGTAGTGCCGAATCAAGACCGTAACCATGCTTATCAGTTAGATGCCGGTTTGTACGCTAAGTTTTTACGAAATTTTGCACAGCAAAACGGCGCTAAACGTATAGAAGGCATGATAAGCAAAGTTAACTTAGAGCCCACTAATGGCTTTATAAAATCGCTTACTTTAGGTGACGGGCAAATTATTGAGGGTGATTTATTTATAGATTGCACCGGCTTTAAAGGTTTATTAATAGAGCAAGCGCTACACACCGGATACGAAGATTGGAGCCATTGGCTCCCGTGCGACAGCGCAGTAGCAGTACAAACCGAATTAGTAAGCCCAATAGTGCCATATACGCGTGCAATGGCACATAAATGTGGTTGGCAGTGGCAAATACCGCTGCAAAGCCGTCGTGGGAATGGCTTAGTGTTTTGTAGTAAATACATGAGCGATGATGAGGCCAAAACAGCGCTCCTAAATAACGTAGAAGGCAAACCGATTAATGAGCCGCGTGTTATTAAATACCGCACTGGTACGCGGCGTAAACATTGGAACAAAAACTGTGTGGCAATTGGCTTGGCAAGTGGTTTTATTGAGCCGCTTGAATCAACCAGTATTCATTTAATTCAGCAAAGCATTATTAGATTAATGCAAAACATGCCAACCAAAGCAATCGAGTCGTGCTATCAAGATGACTTTAATAACAAAATGCGCTTTGAGGCCGAAAACATTCGCGACTTTATTGTGCTGCATTACCATGTAACACAGCGCACCGACAGCGACTTTTGGCGTTACTGTAAAAACATGCCAATTCCAGAGTCGCTTGCCAAACGCATTGAGCTATTTAAGCAAAGTGGGCATGTTTATAAAGTAGAGCAAGAGTTATTTGGTGAAGCCTCGTGGTTACAAGTGATGTTAGGGCAAGGGCTAGTGCCGCAAAATTATCACCCAATTGTTGATAGCATGAGCGATGATGAGTTAAAGCGATTTTTAGAATCAATAAAAAATCATGCAGCTAAAAAGGCAAATAGCTTACCGAGCCACATTGATTTTATTAATCATTATTGCAAGGCTAAGTAAGTTTTATGCTAACACTTGGCAATAACTTACAGCCGCAATATGAGTTTATAGGGCAAGAGCAAACGCCAATTATTATAATTGACGACTACCTTAGTGAGCCGCAAAAACTTATAAAATTAGCGCAAAGTGCTGATGAAAGTGATGAAAATCATGCGCAAAATCAGGGAGAGTTTAAACCCGACGAACTCACTCAATACCCAGGTTTACGCATGCCGCTGCCAAAGCAATGTGTGGTTGATTATTTAAAACCGCTTATACAGGGGTTTTATAACGTATTTAATATTGGGCAAACACTTACCCCATACCCAAAAGATAATACCTTATCGTTAATTACTAAAACGGAGCAGCAGCTATCACCAATACAAACCTTGCCACACTTTGATACAAACGATCCTAACTTAATTGCGATTATTCATTACCTTGGGGAGGGAGCGCACGGCGGAACGGGGTTCTTTAGGCATAAAAAAACAGGGTTTGAAACAATAAGCACAAAGCGCAAAAACACGTATTTAACGCATGCTCAACACATCCTTGAGTGCAGTAACACAAAACCTAGTTATTGCACCCCACAGCACAGTGAGTTTGAATGCTATAAGCACATAGAATATAAGCCAAATAGGCTTATTGTGTTTCCTGGGTATTTGCTGCATACAAGTTTGCTTAATACGGCTACCGATATTTCACCGTGTCCACAAACAGGGCGGCTAACGGCCAATATGTTTGTTCATTTTAAATAGGAATACTATGTTTTTTTCTTTACCTAGATTCGCATATAAAGGTTGGCTATTAAGCTTTTTTGTATTGGCGCTGAGTACGGCAACAGTGCAAAAAAGTCATGCTACAGGGTTTGATACTCTCCCTAAAAAGCAATTTAATGTACTGCTATTTACAAAAACTGCAGGGTGGCACCATAAGTCGCAAACCGAAGGCGTTAAAGCGCTAGAACGCTTAGCCGATAAGCACTTTTTTAATTTAATTTGGCACGAAGAAAGCCATTATTTTAACGACGACTACTTAAAAAATGTTGATGTAGTAGTGTTTTTATCAACCACAGGCGATATTTTAAACCCAAAAGAGCAAGCCGCGCTTGAGCGATTTGTAAAAGCAGGTAAAGGCTTTGTGGGTATTCATAGCGCATCAGACACCGAATACGATTGGCCGTGGTATCAAAAGCTGGTGGGGCGCACCTTTAACATTCATCCTGTTATTCAAACCGGTGTATTAAGCAAAGTGCCTAATACTAACTTTATAGGCTTAAACCATATGCCGCAGGAAATGCTTTGGACTGACGAGTGGTACGAGTTTGGGCCAGAGCTTACTAAGTTAAACTACTTACTCACGGTTGATGAGCAAACTTACAACCCAACTGCCGATTGGGGTAATAACAAAACAGGCTCAGGCATGGGATCGTTTCATCCTATTTCGTGGCATCACAATTACGATGGCGGCCGCTCATTTTATACCGCTCTTGGGCATACTAATGCGGTGTATAGCAGTGAGTTTTTAACCGAACATATTTATGGCGGTATTTATTGGGCTGCAACAGGTAAAGGGTTAAAAAGCAGTAATTAATGAATAACTCATAAATGTACTTTTTAGTTTTATTTACATCGTTCAAGGCCGCTTTTTTAAGCGGCCTTTTGCATTTTAGGCACTGTTTAAACACCTCACTCATTTCACTTAGTTTATAAAATAAACAAATAATTTTGAGAATTGCTTGATCAAATGGTCAAGAAGACTATATTAAATTTGCACGCTGATATAATTCAAATAAAGAGGATAAACATGAAAGTATTTTTTAAAATAACAACTTTATTGTTAACACTAATAAGCTATCAATCACTTGCTGCATTTAATAATAACCCATCGAGTGTAGGCGCCGACAGTTCAGGGACATACCGTAACCTCGCACAAGAAATGGGTAAAACAAATATACAGCAAAAGGTGAATAGTACTTTTGACAATATGTTTGGCTATAACAACACTCAACAACTTTACTACCCGTACACCGAAAACGGTGTTTATAAAGCACACTACATAAAAGCAATTAACCCAGACGAAGGCGACGATATAAGAACAGAAGGGCAATCGTGGGGAATGACCGCCGCTGTTATGCTCTACAAGCAAGAAGAATTTGATAACCTATGGCGCTTTGCTAAAGCGTATCAAAAAAATCCAGACAATCACCCTGATGTAAAAAAACAAGGCGTTTACGCGTGGAAACTAAAGCTTAATCAAAACGGTTTTGTTTATAAAGTAGATGAGGGCCCCGCTCCCGATGGCGAAGAATACTTTGCGTTTGCACTACTTAATGCCTCTGCTCGTTGGGGGAATTCGGGTGAGTTTAACTACTACAACGATGCCATTACCATGTTAAACACAATTAAAAATAAGCTGATGGAAAACCAAATAATCCGCTTTTCGCCTTACATTGATAACCTAACAGACCCTTCTTATCACATACCTGCGTTTTATGACTATTTTGCAAATAACGTAACTAACCAAGCAGACAAAAATTACTGGCGTCAAGTAGCCACAAAAAGTAGAACCTTACTTAAAAACCATTTTACAAAAGTAAGTGGTAGCCCGCATTGGAACTTACCTACATTTTTATCGCGCTTAGATGGCAGCCCTGTTATTGGCTACATTTTTAACGACCAAGCAAACCCAGGTCAATGGTATGAATTTGATGCATGGCGCGTAATTATGAATGTGGGTTTAGACGCGCATTTAATGGGTGCTCAAGCGTGGCATAAAAGCGCAGTAAATAAAGCACTGGGCTTTTTAAGTTATGCAAAAACTAACAACAGTAATAACTGTTACGAGCAAGTGTATTCATACGGTGGAGCGCAAAACAAAGGCTGTGCAGGCGAAGGTCAAAAAGCCGCGAATGCAGTAGCGTTACTTGCTTCAACAAACGCTGGGCAAGCAAATGAGTTTTTTAACGAATTTTGGTCTTTATCGCAACCAACGGGTGACTACCGTTACTATAATGGTTCGTTATATATGTTAGCTATGCTGCATGTATCGGGCAATTTTAAGTTTTATAACAACACGTTTAATTAAAATAACGGTGCCTAAGTAGCAAAAATCTAAGTAGCAAAAGCTTAGGCAGCAAAAACTTAAATAATAAAAAACCGGTGTAACCAAGTTACACCGGTTTTTGTGCTTAACGAGTGAGCTTAACTTTCCCTTTAATAAGTTACTTAACTAATTTAGCTAATTAGCCAAACCCGCTACTTTTACATCAAGCGTAAACAAGCCCTTAGCGGTGGTTATTAATAATGTTTTGCGATTTTTACCACCAAACGCAAGGTTGGTTACATTAGGGCCCAGTTCAATTTTATCGATAAGTAAGCCGCTTGGCGTGTAAATATTAATAACGCCTTCTTTGTGGCTGCTAACGTAAATATTGCCAGCAGAGTCTACTTTTATACCATCGGGCGAGGTTACTTTAATAAAGTCTTCGCGCGGTGAAATATCACCGTTTTCATCGATAGTGTATTTGCTTACGCGGTTGCTAAAGTCGCCAACATAAAGGGTACGTTGATCGGGCGAGAGCGCAACACCGTTGGGCTTTTCAAGAGTAGCGTCAATTAAACTAAGTACGCCTGTATTGCTTAACTTATACACACCAGTATAAGGCATTTGTTGAGTGCGTTCGCCTATTTGCCAGTTAGGATCGGTAAAAAATATATCGCCATTTTTATGCATAGTCATATCGTTTGGCGAGCTAAAGCTTAGCCCATCAAACTCGCTAACTATTACGGTATTAGTTTTACTTTTTATATTAATTTTAGAAAGCGACTGCGTACTATGGTTAAGCGTATAGAGGTTCTGCCCTTTGGCATACAAGCCGTTTGTACCACTGTGTTTTAAATAAGTGGTGAGGGTATTGGGCAGCACTAATTTATAAATGGTCGAATCAGGGCCAAGTGCTTGCGAGCTAGCAAAGTTCATTTCTGAAAAATAAAACGCATTGTCTTGGCTTGACCACGTAGGCCCTTCTAAAAACAAAAGCTCGTCACTAACAAGTGTGGGCTTAACGCCTTTTATTAATGGTGACTGCTCATTGCTTTGGCTGTTTACAGCGTTTAACAAAGGTGTATTTTCAGGTTGTTGTGCCAGCGCTGCTTTATTAAAGCAGAGCATTAATACAACTAAGCTTAGCGTTTTTTTGTGTGTTTTTAGCATGGACGTTTACTCAGGTTTGTTTAATTTATAATTAATGGTCATTTTGACTATATCATTTATTTTTTTCGTTGTATGATATTTATCGAAAATAATAACGATTCAACGGAGCACACACATGCATAAAAAACACACACTCAGCCTGCTTTTACTTGCAGGATCTTTAAGCGTAAACGTTGCACAAGGCCAAGACCCAGCCCCAGCCCTTAAAAACACCTTTGCAGACTCATTCAAAATGGGGGTTGCTGTAAATCAAGATATAGTGACAGGCAAAAACGCAGCCGCGCAGTCAATTATTGCTAAGCAATTTAATACAGTCACCCTTGAAAACGCTATGAAAGCTGAAGTAATTTATCCGCAAAAAGGTAAGGTCGATTTTAGTGGTGCAGATGCGTTTATAGATTTTGCCAAGCAAAATAATATGTTTACCGTAGCTCACACCTTAGTGTGGCATAACCAAACGCCCGACTGGTTTTTTACAAATAGCAAAAATGAGCCAAATACCCCAGCACAGCAGCTTGAGCAAATGCGCAAACACATAGAGCTTGTAGCAGGGCGCTATAAAAACAAAGTAGATGCGTGGGATGTAGTTAACGAAGTAATTGCTGATGACGGCTCTTATCGCCCAACTGTGTGGGTTAACCGCGTAGGTGATGGCGATACTATGGTAAAAGCCGCATTTAAATACGCCCAGCAGTATTCACCTAATACCGAGCTTTACTACAATGACTTTAATGCATGGCGACCAGAAAAAAGAGACGGCATTATACGTATGATCAAAATGCTGCAAAAAGAAGGTATTCGAATCGATGGCATTGGCATACAAGCGCACTGGGGGCTTAATTTTCCTAAAATGCAATATATTGAACAAGCCATCGATGCATACGCCGCGCTGGGTATAAAAGTGATGATCACCGAGCTTGATATAGACGTGCTGCCTTTAACAAAAGAAGGGCAGATTACCGGCACCGATATGATGAAACCACAGTTTCAGTTAGAAGAGTTTGAAACCTACCTCGACCCATACAAAAATGGCTTACCTAGCGACGTAGAGGCGCAATTAAACGCCCGTTATAAAGCCTTGTTTGAACTGTTTTACGCAAAACGCGACAAGATAGACCGCGTAACCTTTTGGGGATTACACGATGGTATGTCGTGGAAAAACGACTACCCAATCCCAAACAGAACAAACTACCCATTATTATGGGATCGTAATTTAAACCCTAAGCCAGTTATTAAAACCATTGCTGAAGTAGTTCAGTAAACCGCATTATGTAGTCAAAGCCGAGTATTTTTAAATACTCGGCTTTTTTTTGAATTTTCACAAAGAAAAAAGAATGAGAAGTGCCCCGTGACTTTAAAGCATCATGATAAGCAAAAAGAGCTCAAAGTTTATAACTAGCAATACGTTATAGTATTTGGTACTAATGTAGTTAAAGAGCATGCTGTAATCATAAAGTGAAAAGAATTTTTGATTGAGCTTTTATTTGAATCTCTAATTGGGAATTTTATTGAATGATTAATATTTTAGGAAATTTTGCTAGATTAGAAGAGCTTTTTCTGATGCTTGATGCAAAATTATCCGAAATAGATTTAGCGATTCAAAGTTCAGCAGACCCTGATTCAGATGGCTTATTTGATCAGTCAGAATATTATGTTGGTCTTGGTTTTGTTGCTGCGCAGCAATGCTTAGTCGAAACAGTTATTTTTTCAGGTTTAGGTAAAAATAAAAAAGCATATAAATTAGGTCCTCGTCACCGTTCTGGAATTGCTTATGTAGCAGCAATAAACTCTGCCGCTGATTGGTGGAAACATGAAGCAGAATGGTGGGTTGATTTGGATATAATTAAAAATTCAAATGCTACAACTGTAAATAACGTTCTAGTCATTTCCAATAGTAATAGTTATAAACTATCGAACCTTTTATTCGCATTATCAAATAATAAGGAAATAAAGCTAAAGTGTTTGTTACCAATAATTACAGAATGGGAACATGCGTTAACTAATTGGAAGAACAAATAAGAAGTTGCCAAGACACATTTATTCTTTGAGGGGGCTTATATAACCTTATTTAGGAATGGTTATTTTTTCTCTTACTCAAAATAGCCTGTGTTCTGATCCAACATCAGGCTGTTTTGTTTTCCTCTAAAAGCGAAGCGCCTCTTAACCTCTTTGTGCATAATTCACTTAGTCTATTTCACTAAAAAACTAAAAAACTACTTAGCCTGATACCTCACTACTACAAATTTAAGCGGCACATCGCCGTTGTTATAAATGCCGTGTACGTCATTAGGGGCTGCAAATAAAATATCACCAGTATGAGCTGGCTGGCTTTTGCCATTAAGCGTCCACGTGCCAGAGCCCTCGAGAATCATTAGGTATTCTTCATCAGGATGCTGGTGGGCTGGGTGTATTTCGTTATTAGGTTTAATAACCGCAACGCCCGTAATAGCGCCTTTGGTGAGTGGTGTATCGCCATAAAAGTAGGTATGAAAATCGCCGCCTTCGTAGTGAGTAATGTGCGCGTCTTTTTGACTCACAATAGCTGATGTAAGCTGTGTGGTTTTATCTGCTGCGTTTACAGGCAATGCAATGGTGGCTGCGGTTGTAAGTAATACGCCGGTTACACAATGTTTAACTGTTAAATGATTCATGGTTGTTATCCTTATTATTTAGCGCTTAGGTTAATTAAATAAACCCAGTCGTTGTTAGGTGTGTTGGGTGGTGTTGCCAGTTGTGTACTCGTTGCGGTATTTACACAAAAGCGTTTGCCGTTTATGTAGTTGTTAGTTCGTGGGTTAAACCAGTTGAGGGTATAACACGCGTTTGGTAATGTGACCTGAGCTTGGCTTGCGTTACTAAAATAAAATAAGTAAAACGCTGAGTTATCACTTAACGCCCAGCCTGTTTTTGTAAGCTCTGGGGTGGGTGTAAGCTTTGTAAAAGGCACGTATTTTTGAAAAAATGCAACAGCGTTGGTCATCGCTAAATAGTAATCTTTGTATGGTGTTAAATCTTGCTCTGTTAAGTCGCCGCCACCGCCTAAATAAAACTCAATACCTGCGCCACCTGCCATAAATGTGGCCCACACATTGCTTTTACGCCACGTATCTACATTGTTTGCATACTCATAAATATAGGCTTCGTCCATGGTGATCACCCACGGGTGAGGAATGTTTTGCGTAAGCTGGCGGTACTTTAAAACATCGCTGTAAGTGGTGTTAG
This sequence comes from Pseudoalteromonas sp. RB2-MNA-CIBAN-0110, assembly GCF_040309305.1. Taxonomy (NCBI): domain Bacteria; kingdom Pseudomonadati; phylum Pseudomonadota; class Gammaproteobacteria; order Alteromonadales; family Pseudoalteromonadaceae; genus Pseudoalteromonas; species Pseudoalteromonas sp. RB2-MNA-CIBAN-0110. The sequence goes on from NZ_JBEOOQ010000012.1 coordinate 37,413, forward strand.
TTTTAAGTTCACCTTGTAAGCTTGCGCCTGTGTAGGCGGGGTAGCCCAAAATGTTGTCGTTTGGTTTATCGTAAATGTGGTAGTCGAGCGACGGGCCGTTATGTATCACAATATGCTCAGGGTAGTAGGTGAGTGATTGAAAGTAATCGGCAAATTGCTTTCTTTGTTTTGTGGTATTAGCTTTTTGTTGTTTATCGTCGCCGCTTGGATCTTGCCAGCCGTTTTCTTCGCCTATATTCCACGTGGTTGCTAAATGATAGCCAAAGCGGGCAAATAACTCGCGATAGTAAATTTTACGACTAACAGCAAAATCGTTTTTAAGCTGGCTTTCGTTCCATTCAAACAGTGATTCGTTTTCGGTTTCGCTCATTACAAAGTGAGTCATTATGCCTTTTTGCTGCATGTGGCTAAATACAATATCCCACTGAGCTAATTTAGATACATCGTAGCGTGTGGTTTGGGTTTTGCTAAGCCATGGCCAAACTTGGTCGCCATCGCCGTAGGCGTTCATGGTTAAAAAGTAATACGTGTTAATGTTAAGCGACGCTAAATAATTTATTAGCCCAATAATGCCTTTAGAAGATTGATGACTACTGTTATCAGTCTCTGTATTGGTTGTTTGCCATGTAGGGTCGCTATTTTGCCAATGCTTTATGTGCGCTTGGTAGTTACGCTTTGTGGGAGTGGCATCAAACCCTGAAAAGCCAAGCAGCACTTCGGGGCTGTTAGCACCGGCTTTTAAAAAGTACTCTTTTGAGCCATTAAACTGCAAATAGGGTTTGTTAACGTATTCAAGCTTACCTTTGCTTTTAATGTCTTTACTACTGGATGACTTAGTGGCGGCGGTAACATTAAACTCGCCTGTTTGTTTATCAAAAAATCCGGCTGATTGCTCATTTGTAACAGTATTTAATGGCACGCTTGCGATATTACTGCCTTTAACAAATGAGAGTGTATAGCGCCATTTGCCAAGCTCGTTGGGCGAAAACAAAACCTGCCATTTGTTACCTGCTGTTGCATGTGTTTGAGCAGTGTTTGCATCGGCCGCATAATATCCAGGTACTGTATATTGCTTATTAGTGGGGCTGGTAAATGTGGCATCTAAGCGGTAATCGGTAAAGGGGGTAGGCGTGGCAAGCTCGCTGGTGTGCGGGCCTTCAAGGGTTAAGCTTAATTTATGCCAGATAGGCACGTGAGTGCTGGTTTGCTCCGCGCGAATTAGGGCGCTGAATATAAATGAGGCGAAAAATGCGCTAATTAACAGAAGCCGTTTTATTGTTATTTTTTTCATGTGTATCCTTGCTAATTTTGTTGCTAGTAAAGTGTGTGATTAAGGAATGTATGCTGTGTTATTTTTGTTCAGTCTATTTTAATAAAACGTTGTTGTCAAAAAGACTATATGGTGTTAAGTTTACGTTGCACACTAAAAAACACACAACAGGTACATCATGCATAAAAATAAACTTACTATTGCTATTTTATTAGGAATGTCGAGCCTTGCACTTGGCTGTAATGGCTCAGCAGAGCAAAGTAAACCAACATTAAAAGCGCCGGAGCAATTAACGCTTAAAGCGCAATTTAAAGACCACTTTAAAATAGGTACAGCGATTAGCCGAGACCAAATATTAGGGGCTTTGCCTGAAGATTTAAATGTGGCTAAAGCGCAATTTAATACCTTTACGCCAGAGAACTCAATGAAGTGGGAGCGTATACACCCAGAGCTTGAAACCTATGATTTTGAAGCCGCTGATGCGTTAGTTCAGTACGCACAAGAGAACAACCAAGAATTAGTTGGGCACACATTAGTGTGGCATTCGCAAACTCCCGACTGGGTTTTTGAAGACGAACAAGGCGAGCCGCTAACCCGCGATGCATTACTTAAGCGCATGCAAAACCATATTAATGCTGTTGCAGGGCGTTATAAAAACCGCATTTTTGCATGGGACGTGGTAAACGAAGCACTTAACGAAGACGGCACACTGCGTGAATCTAAATGGAGCACCATTATTGGTGACGACTTTATAGAATATGCGTTTAAATACGCTAAGCAGGCAGCGCCTAATGCCAAGCTATACTACAACGATTACAACTTATATAAGCCAGAAAAAAGAGCCGGTGCAATTGCGCTTATTAAAAATTTACAAAGCAAAGGCATTGAAATAGATGGTATTGGTATGCAAGCGCATTATTCGCTTGATAACCCAGAGCTTTCGTTAATGGAAGACTCTATTGTGGCATACGCTGCAACGGGTATTGATGTGATGATAACCGAGCTTGATATTTCGGTATTGCCATTCCCTGAAGGTGAAGAACAAGGGGCTGATATTTCGTTAGATATTGCGCTACAAGAGCGATTTAACCCATACCCAGATGGTTTACCGAGTGAAGTAAACACTCAGTTAGGCGAGCGCTACAAAGCCGTGTTTGACATACTTAAAAAACATGACGATAAAGTAAGCCGTGTTACTTTTTGGGGTATAAGCGATGCACGTACTTGGCGCAACGATTGGCCAATGCAAGGGCGCACCGATTACCCATTATTAATTGACCGTGAGTTAAAACTTAAAAGCTTTGTAAGCGATTTATAATCGCACTAAACATTTAATCTCCCGTAAAGGATCGCTTAATAGCGATCCTTTTTTGGTTTACATAGTAGTTAAACAATAACTTATGTGTGTTTGTAAAGGCACTTGTGGTGTTAAATAGCTAAATGGGAAGTGTGGGTTATTAGGGCTGTCGGGGCAAAATTGCGGCTCTAGGCAAATACCGTCAAATTGGTTAAACGGGCTTTTTAAATGCTGCCCTGTATAAACCTGAATAGCAGGGTAGTTAGAAAGCACACTCAGCATTACTTTTTCATCGGCGCTAGTAAGCTCTGCGTGTTGCTTATTGGCTTGCAGATTGAGTACTTGCTCGGTTACAAAGTTATGATCGAGTTTATCGGTTTTATTAAGCACACGCGCATTTGTGTAGTCAAAAGTGGTATTTGCTACTGGGGCTATTAAACCTGTGGGAATGGCGTTTGTATCTACGGGGGTATAATGCGCGGCAGCCAGCTTTAATGTATGCCCTTGTGCGCTGTTAGTAATGCCATTTAAATTAAAATATGGGTGCGCTGTTGGCCCTGCAATGGTTTTTTTATTACTGGTAATCGTAAATTTAATATCAAGATTACTTTGGTTTTTACTGTTAGTGGTAAAGGTATACAGCACGTTAAATATAGTTTTACCGGGGTAGCCGTTGTATCCATCGGGTAGAGTAATACTTAAACTTAGCGCATTTTTTTGATGATAATCGAGCTGCCAAAATAAGTCGCTTAATGCTTTTTGGCCGCCGTGAAGTTGGTTTACTCCTTCGTTTTTATTAAGTGCATAGGCTTTATCATCAATGTTTATTTGGGCGTTACTTAGCCTGTTTGCATAAGGGCCGGCTACAGCGCCTAAGTAAAACGTGTCATTTAAATAGTCATTAATATTAGAATAGCCAAGTATAATATTTCGTTTTTTATTATCAACATGGGTAACCCAGCTGGTAAGCCGGGCACCGTAGTTAATAATACAAATAGTGTCGTTTACCTCATTACTTAGCGTGTATTGAACAAGTGAAGTTGTCATGTCGGTTACTCTTTTAATTGTTCGCTCTAGCTTTTTTAATTTCTTCTTTTACGATTGGGTACAGATCGTAAGTTGGGTAAAACTCAGTGCTGTAAGCTTTCCAGCCATAGCGTTCTATTGATAAGTTTACTTTTGGCAGTAGCGCTGCCGGAAAGCGCAGAGTAACTACTTGCCCTATACCCATCATTACTTTCCAAGATTCTACTGTTGCGCCCTCTGGTGGGAAGTGTTTGTAAAAGTTAGCGTTGTTTAGTATTTCTTTTATTTCAGAGAGGTTTTTTGATTGGTCGTGCTTTAAAAAAATCGTTAGCATTAGTTCATCATTTTGCTCGTCACTTGCCCATGCGTTAAAGCTAGTACTTGCACTAAAAAGCATAATTAATAGTAAGTATTTCATAGTTCACCTTTGTTAGTTAATTATAAAAATGCGCCGAGCTTTGGGAGGCTTAGCGCATTAATTGGATAAAATTGTATTATTGCGCGCATTACGCGTACAAAATGTATTAGGCGTTGGCTTTAATTAACGCCTGCGCGGTGCTAACTACGTTTTTGGTGGTAAAGCCAAAGTACTCTAATAACACGTTACCTGGCGCCGACTCACCAAAAGTGCTCATACCAATTACTTTGCCTTGTAAGCCTACATATTTAAGCCAGTAATCTTGGTGTGATGTTTCAATTGCAATGCGGTTTGCAACCGAGTTTGGTAATACACTTTGCTTATAATCGTCTGATTGCAGGTCAAACAATGTGGTGCTTGGCATTGATACCACACGCACTGCAACGCCTTGTGCTGTAAGCTCTTTTGCGGCTTGCATTGCTAAATCAACTTCAGAACCCGTTGCAATTAAAATAAGCTCAGGCACTTTATTGCTATCGCTAAGAATATAGCCGCCTTTTTCTATGTCGCTAATTTGCTGAGCGGTACGTGGCTGGTGGTTGAGCCCTTGGCGACTAAAAATAAGCGCCGTAGGTTGCTGCTGATTTTGTATCGCGTTTTTCCACGATACTGCAGTTTCTACTGCGTCACATGGGCGCCATGTGACTAGGTTTGGCGTCATACGTAGGTTGGCTAGTTGCTCAATAGGTTGGTGAGTTGGACCGTCTTCACCTTGACCAATAGAGTCGTGGGTGTACACAAATATATTTTGAATACCCATAAGTGCCGACATTCTTACTGCGTTACGGGCGTATTCCATAAACATTAAAAATGTAGCACCGTAATTAATAAAACCACTGTGCAGTGATATGCCATTCATAATGCCGCTCATACCAAACTCGCGCACGCCATAAAACAGGTAATTACCGCTGGCGTCATCTGCGCTTATGCCTTTAGAGCCAGACCACAACGTTAAGTTAGAACCGGCTAAATCGGCAGAGCCACCCAGTAACTCTGGTAAATGCGGGGCAAAGGCTTCAATGGTGTTTTGCGAGGCTTTTCGGCTGGCAATGTTAGCGGCGTCATTGTTGCACTGTGCAATATAGTTGTTTGCAATAGCTTCGAAGTTGTCAGGCAGGGTGCGTTTAATTACGCGGCGCTCAAATTCTTTAGCAAGCTCAGGGTGGCTTTTGGTGTAGTCGCTAAACAGTTGTTGCCATTGTTTTTGTTTTTTATCACCGCTTTGTTTAGCGTCCCAATGGGCGTAAATATCATCACTGATACTAAATGCTTTATCTGGGAGGTTTAAAAATTTGCGTGCAGCAGTTATTTCGTCATTGCCTAATGGCGAGCCATGGCAGTCGTGCGAGCCTGATTTATTTGGCGAGCCAAAACCAATCACGGTTTTACAACAAAGTAGAGTAGGTTTATCGCTCACTTGTTTTGCTTGTGCAATGGCGCTGGCAATTTGCTCTGGGTCGTGACCGTCTATATCTTTTATTACATGCCAGCCGTAAGCGTCAAAGCGTTTTGCGGTGTCGTCGGTAAACCAGCCCTCAACGTGTCCGTCGATAGATATGCCGTTATCGTCCCAAAAAGCAATAAGTTTACCCAGCCCTAATGTGCCTGCAAGCGAACATGCTTCGTGCGATATACCTTCCATTAAACAGCCATCGCCCATAAAACAGTAAGTGTAATGATCAACAATATCAAAACTCTCTTTGTTAAATTGCGCTGCTAGGGCTTTTTCGGCAATGGCCATGCCTACGGCATTTGATAAACCTGCGCCAAGCGGACCTGTGGTTGTTTCAACACCTGGGGTATAACCGTATTCAGGGTGACCTGGGGTTTTTGAATGCATTTGTCTAAATTGTTTAAGTTCGCTAAGTGGTAGTTCGTACCCGCTTAAATGCAATAAAGAATAAATAAGCATAGATCCGTGACCGTTACTGAGTACAAAGCGGTCTCGGTTTGCCCAATTTAGATCGTTTGGATTATGGTTTAAAAAATCGTTCCACAGTACTTCGGCTATATCGGCCATACCCATAGGTGCGCCCGGATGCCCTGAATTTGCTTGCTGTACCGCATCCATACTGAGTGCGCGAATGGCATTAGCAAAAGACGCACGAGAAGAAAGTTGAGTCATATATTACCTCAAATAAAATTAAAAAAGCCCGCACGTTATGTGGCAGGCTTGAGGGAAATTAGTTTAGTAAGTCTTCAACCAATTTAGCCAAAATACGCTGATCTTTGGCAAAGTTACGAATACCTTCACCGAGCTTTTCGCTGGCCATTGGATCTTCGTTGTGCTGCCATAAAAATTGCTCATGGGTGAGTGGGGTTAAGTCACTTTGCGGTGCTTTGGCAATGTTTGCAGCGTCAAGCTTTGTAACCAGTTCACCTTCTTGGCTTTGTAAATCATTGAGTAATGATGGCGAGATAGTCAGTAAATCGCAGCCAGCAAGTTCGATTATTTCCTGAATGTTTCTAAAGCTTGCGCCCATTACCACGGTTTTATAATCGTACTTTTTATAGTACTGATAAATACCTGTAACCGACTGCACACCAGGATCTTCGCTTGGGGTGTATTCTTTGTTTTCAGCCGCTTTGTACCAATCAAGAATACGACCAACAAACGGAGATATAAGCGTTACGTTAGCTTGTGCGCACGCAATGGCTTGAGCCATCGAAAAAAGCAGCGTTAAGTTACACTTAATGCCTTCTTTTTCTAATTGCTCGGCGGCTTTAATGCCTTCCCATGTTGAAGCAAGTTTAATAAGTACGCGGTCTTTTGAAATACCCGCTTGCTCGTAAAGTGAAATAAGCTTACGCCCTTTGGCAATACTTGCTGGGGTATCAAACGATAAACGCGCATCTACTTCGCTCGATATACGCCCAGGTATTACTTTTAGTATTTCACAGCCAAAGTTAACAATAAGTTGGTCGCATATAGCGTCAACGTTGTTGCCAGCTTTTTGTATAGCGTCTTCAATTAAATGTTTATATTGAGGTAATTTTGCAGCTTGTAAAATTAACGAAGGATTGGTTGTTGCATCAACCGGTTGTAGGGCTTTGATTGACTCTACATCGCCACTGTCGGCAACGACCGTGGTTACTTTTTTGAGTTGTTCTAACAAGTTCATAATGATGTACGCCTCGGCTTTAAAACCGAGGCGATGTCCTTATACGTAGCGGTTAACAATATTCTCAAGCAGTTCTTGGCGACCAGAAACTTGCTTAGGATCGATGTTGTTCTCGTGTACTAAGGCTGAAAGGCTCTCAAGTGATTGCTCACCATTTAGAATGCTTTGACCTAGGTCTTCTTTCCAACCAGCGTAACGTTTTTCAACAAAATCAGTCAGCTCGCCACCTTCAATCATTGCTGCTGCATTGAGTAATGCTTTAGCCATCGTATCCATACCGCCAATGTGGCCAATGAATAAGTCATCACGCTCACACGATTGACGACGAAGTTTAGTGTCAAAGTTAAAACCACCCGTTGTAAAACCACCCATTTTTAAAATTTCGTAAACAACAAGCGTACATTCAGCTACATCGTTAGGAAATTGGTCAGTATCCCAACCGTTTTGCATGTCGCCACGGTTAGCATCAATACTACCCATAATGCCCTCAGCGCAAGCAACTGCAATTTCGTGGTGGAAGCTATGACCCGCAAGTGTTGCGTGGTTTGCTTCAATGTTTACTTTGATTTCGTCTTGTAAGCCGTGCTTGTATAAAAAGCCTGCAACCGTTGCTGTATCGTAATCGTACTGGTGCTTAGTTGGCTCTTGTGGTTTTGGCTCAATTAATAATGTGCCTTTAAAACCAATTTTTTTCTTGTGTTCTACAACCATTTTCAAAAAGCGTGCGTACTGTTCGCTTTCTTGTGCAAGGTCTGTATTTAGTAGTGTGTCGTAACCTTCACGACCACCCCAAAGTACGTAGTTTTCGCCGCCTAAACGATGCGTTATTTCCATTGCATGTTTAACTTGTGCTGCTGCATATGCATACGTATTAGGATTAGGGTTTGTTGCACCACCGGCACAAAAACGCTGATTTGAGAATAAGTTAGCAGTACCCCACAGTAGTTTTACACCTGTGCGCTGCATTTCTTTTTCGATAATGTTAGCTATGTGCGTTACGTTATCGTGGCTTTCTTGTAGTGTTTTGCCTTCAGGGGCAATATCAACATCATGAAAACAAAAGTAAGGAACGCCTAATTTTTCATAAAATTCAAAGGCTACTTTTACTTTTTGTTCAGCAAGTTCTAATTGATTGCCTACAGGTTGGATCCAAGGACGGTCAAACGTACCTTCACCAAAAATATCAAACCCTGTAGAACAAAAGTTATGCCAGTAACAGGCTGCAAAACGTAAATGTTCTTTCATTGTTTTGCCAAGCACTACTTGGTTTTCGTCGTAGTAACGAAATGCAAATGGGTTTTTAGAGTTTTCACCCTCAAATTTAATTTTTTCAACGTTTGTAAAAAATTGTTCGCTCATAATGTGCTCCATTAATTTTATAATAGTGTATTAAAAGTATGTTTTTACACTTTGGTAAAGTGCTTTGTATGTTGTGTATTGCTGTGCGTAAAAGTTTTGCATGACTGGGTCTGGCTCAATTGTTTGCGTTACTTTGCCGTTAACACACACTTGTTGTGCAGGGAGTTGTGTTACTGCTATTCGGGCAAGCCTTGCTGCGCCAAATGCGGGGCCAACTTCTGAGCCTTCTCTGTAAATTAGGGGGCGGTTGAGTACACTTGCGATGATTTTTCCCCACAGTGGGCTTTTAGCGCCACCACCAATAACGGTTACATCGTCAATTTGTGCGCCGGCATCAAGCAGTACTTGTTGGCCATCGGCAAAGGCAAAAGCAACGCCCTCGAGTACTGCACGGCCAAGAGCTGCTGCATCGGTATCGCTGTCTAAACCAAAAAATACGCCTTTGGCATCGGGGTTATTATGCGGCGTACGCTCGCCAGTTAAATAAGGTAAAAATATGACTGAGCTTGGTTTGCTAAAATCGCATTTACTTACTTGTTCAAGCAATGCGCTTTCGTTTTTAAAACCGGTTAATTTAGTGACCCAGGTTAAACAGCTTGCTGCGCTTAACACCACTGACATTTGGTGCCAGGTGTTTTCAATGCAATGACAAAAAGTATGTACAGCACCTTCTGGGTTAGGCAGGTATTTATCGTTAGCAACAAAGTAAACGCCCGAAGTACCTAATGACAAAAACGCTTGTTTAGGCCTTACTACGCCAACACCAGCAGCGCCTGCGGCATTATCGCCACCACCTGCAACAACAGGCACTTGCTCCATACCCCATTTAGCAGCAACTTGGGCTGTTAATTTTCCAGTAATTTGTGTGCCCTCAAAAAGAGTAGGCATGTGTTGCTCTGTTAAGTCGCAGGCGCTAAGCATTTTTTGCGACCATGCTCTTTTTTCTACGTCTAGCCACAGTGTGCCTGCTGAGTCAGACATGTCTGATGCAAAATCACCGGTCATTAAAAAGCGTAGGTAGTCTTTTGGTAATAATACTTTGGCTACTTTTGCAAAGTTTTCTGGTTCAAACTCTTTTAACCACACCAATTTAGGTGCAGTAAAACCAGGCATTGCTATGTTGCCGGTAATATTACGAGAATTTGGTTCGCGTTTTTCAAGCTCTATACATTGTGCTGCACTGCGCCCGTCGTTCCATAAAATGGCTGGGCGAATAATATTATTGTTTTTATCAAGCAGCGTTGCGCCATGCATTTGCCCAGAAAGGCCCACAGCCTTTACCGATTTTAGTAATGCAGGGTGAGTATTTTTAAGCTCCTCGATTGCACTACATGTAGCAAGCCACCAATCTGTAGGGTTTTGCTCAGAAAAAAGTGGTGCTGGGCGTGAAACGCTTAAAGATCCACTTGCTTGAGCAAGCAATTGGTCTTGCTCGTCTAAAATAATTACTTTTACACCTGAAGTGCCTAAATCGATACCAAGGAACATAAATGTGATGCTTAATGTTGTTTTAGTGTTAGCGCTAACATTAATGATTTGATATTGTTAAGTCAAGCTAGTTTTAAACTATGTTTAACAATTAATTTGCAAGTTTATTGCTTGGTTGTTGGAGTTCACTTAAATTTCTTTTTAAGATCATAAGGAAACACTATGAAAAAAATAAACTGGGGTATTGTTGGTTGTGGCCGAATTGCCGCACAATTTTGTGAAGACTTAGCACATACAAATAATGGTGTTGCGTACGCAGTTGCAGCAAGAAATGGAGATGATGCAACCGCTTTTGCGAGTAAGTATGGTGCGGCCAATGCCTACGAAGGGTATCAGGCATTATTTGACGATAAAAACGTTGATGTAGTTTACATTGCGACCCCGCATAACTTTCACTTTAAAAATGCCAGCGATGCTATTAAAGCAGGTAAGCATGTATTGTGCGAAAAGCCCATTACGGTTTCGGCTGAAGAGTGTAAGCAGTTGTCTTTACTGGCTAAAAAGCACGACGTATTTTTAATGGAAGCCATGTGGACGTACTTTTTACCTGCAATACAAAAAGCAAAACAATGGGTAGAGCAAGGGCGAATTGGCACTATTAAACATGTTAAAGCTGACTTTGGCTATCCTGTGCCTTTTAACCCCGACGGGCGTGAATACAACCCAGATTTAGCGGGCGGTTGTTTACTTGATATGGGAATTTATCCGCTTGCCATTGCCAATTACTTTTTAAATAACGACCTTGAAAACTTACACGTAAGAGCAAATATTCGCTATAAAGGCGTGGAAGACGATGTACTTATTACTGCTAATTGTGGCGATGTAATGGTGAGCTTAGCAACGTCATTTCAATGCCGGTTAGGGAATGGCGCGTATATTATTGGCGACAAAGGCTATATAAAAATACCCGATGCATTTAGAGCTTATGAGTGCTCTTTGTATGAGCTTGATGATTTAATAGAGCATTTTGAAGATGGCAGGCAGTCACAAGGTTATAGCTTTGAAGCCCAAGAAGTAGGGCGCTTACTGAGCGAAAATAAACGAGAGAGTGACATTATGAGCCACTCTCAAAGTTTACTTTTACAATCGCAAATGGAGCGTATTAAAGCCCTGTTTTAAAATAGTTTTAAGAGAACTTTAATAGAGCTTTAAAAGAGTTTTGAATGAGCTTTAAAGCAGTTTCAAAAAGCTTTCAATCAAATAATAAACTTAACTGGCGGCGATTTATTCGCCGCTAGGTTCGTCATAATTAAAAAATGAATAGTGAGCTTCTTTATTTCTCCCCGATAAGTCTTGGCAGGCCATACCAACAAAAGCGCCGGTAAAACACGGGCGATACCCTCGCGGTGATTGCTGCACGTAATCATCAGATAAAATGCTGCCATCGAGCACTGGACCAAACTTTATCCAGCAGTTTTTCTCGGTAGCATAATAAAACTGTAGCTGCGCGCCATTAAAATCAGCTTTTAAGTAAACAGGTTTGTTTGTTTTAAGCAAAAGCGGTGCAACAGGCGTACTTGTTTGGTATTTATCGCAGCTTATTATATTTAAATAACGCGGTGTGGTTTCATCGCCTACATCGCCGCCGCTTATATGCAAATAGTAGTAATGTGCGGTGTTGTAATAACATACTAGCCCCGCCATTTGTTGAAAACTGCTTGGCGCAAAATCAACGCATGTGCTGCTAACAGTATGATGAGCCTGTACACGCCTGGCAATAAAACTTTGCTGATGCAATGAGCTTAAAGACTCTTTTCCCACTAGGGTGAGCGATGCTTTTTGAGTATTTTTATACACCCAGCTTTTGCACATGGGTATACGCAATGACTGAAAATCAACAGTAAGCTCATCGTTACTAAAATCAATCTTTGTTGAGGGTTGAGGCTGTGGATTTAGTGTTAAACCCTCAACGGGGACGTGTATTCTCGGGGCTTTATTTGTGTGCTTTGCATAAGGCCAGTCATCGTCTTTCCAGATTATTTGCTCAATCCCTGTTTCACGCCCTGTAATGCAGCGGCCACGCTCAGTCAGTGGTCTAGATGTTAAAAATACCGTGTACCAATCACCGGCTTGCGTTTGAAAAAAATCTCCATGGCCACATTTTTGTAGCGTATTACTCGGCTCGTGGGCTGCTGTAATAACGGGGTTGTGCGGGTGTACTTGGTAAGGGCCAAATACGTTTTTAGCACGCGCTACACTAATGCAGTGTTCATACCCAGTGCCACCTTCAGCGGTAATTAAATAGTAGTAATCGCCGCGTTTTAAAATATGTGGGCCTTCAGTGCAACCAAGTTTTGTGCCTGAAAATATAGGTTTAACATCGCCTATTAATTTATTGGTTTTTAGGCAAAGCTCTTGCATTGCTATACCACCAAATAGTGCGTTATTACGGTGATCAACCAGCATGTTTAGCAAATAGCTTTTACCGTCATCATCGTGAAAAATAGACGGATCAAAACCGCTAGAGTTTAAGTAAGTCGCTTGTGACCAGTTACCGGTAATATCAGTGGTTGATACAAAATAGTTTGGTGTGTCTTTCCAAGGGCCATCAAAGCTTTTTACATTGGTATATACCAAATAAAAACGCCCATTGTTGTAGCTAAGTTGCGCAGCCCATACGCCGCAAGAGTCGGGCACTCCTCGCATATCGAGTTGCTCTACGGTGTTAAGTGCTTGGCCTATAAGTCGCCAATTTACTAAATCGGTAGAGTGGTGAATTTGCACACCGCCAAACCATTCAAATGTTGAAGTGGCTATGTAGTAGTCGTTATTAACTCTGACAATGTTTGGGTCTGGGTTAAAGCCTCTTAGAATTGGGTTTTGCAGCATGCTCATAATATAGGCCTTTTTAAGTTTTTTATATTATTGGGTGTGAATATTATAAATTTGTTGTTAGCGCTAACATTTTCAGTGTAGTATAAGACTTTGTCAATAAGTAATCATTTAAAACGCGCTGTAAACAATATCAAGCTTCGCAATTATGTATAATGAAAATTAAGAAAGTTAATTATAACAATCCACTGATTGTGAGTAGGTAATAACAGTAATGGCCGATCCTAAAAGAGCAAGAATACAAGATGTAGCCGAGCAGGCTGGTGTATCAATGATGACAGTTTCGCGCGTGCTCAACCAAGACAAAAAAGTAAGCGACAAAACCCGCGAAAAAGTAATGGCTGTTGTTGAGCAATTAAATTACAGGCCAAATGTGTCTGCTAGGCGCCTTGCTAGTACTAAGTCATTCTTTTTAGGGCTTTTATACGATAACCCAAGTGACTCTTACATAAGCCAATTTTTATTGGCAGCGCTTAAAAAATGCCGCGCACTGGGCTACCACCTTGTTGTTGACGAAGCGCATACCGATATTGACAAAACAATTGAATCGGTAAAGCAACTTATTGATGTTACACAGGTTGATGGCATGATTTTACTGCCACCTATGTGCGACAACGAACAGGTTTTAGATGTTCTTACTAAAGCAAATATTCCGTTTGTAAGAATAACGCCAGATACAAAATTAAATCGCTCCCCTTATATATGCATGGACGATTACCAAGCCGCGTTTGATGTTACAGAGCATTTAATAAATCAAGGGCATAGCAAAATTGCACATATTATTGGCGACACTAAACAAGGTGTTAGCCGTTTGCGTTACCAAGGCTATTTAGATGCGCTGCGCTCTAATAAAATAATAACGCCACCTGAGTATATAGAGCAGGGTAGTTTTACCTATCAATCGGGTATGGAAGCGGCAATAAAATTACTTTCGCTTGATGATAAACCAACAGCTATTTTTGCAGCTAACGATGATATGGCAGCCGCTGTAATCTCAATAGCTCAAAAACAAGGTATTAATATTCCAAGCGAACTGTCGGTTGTTGGCTTTGATGACACGCAACTTGCAACCATAGTTTGGCCAAATATTTCTACGGTAAAACAGCCCATTAATGAAATGGCTGAGCTTGCGATTACTTTACTTGCATCGGGTCAGTATAACGATTTAAGCAATGTAAAAAGCTTAGACTTAAGACATATTTTAGATTTTGAATTAATAGAAAGAGAATCAAGCTCAACCAATAAAAATAACTAAATAAGCTAAAACGCACACCCTTTTGAGCTTCAAAATCTATATAAAATAACAACAACACACAATATGGATACTTATGAACGAGAAAGAAAATGTACTTTTAATAGTACTGGTTTGCTTTGTTGCGACCATTGGCGGTTTTTTATTTGGTTTTGACAGCGGCGTAATTAACGGCACTGTTGATGGATTACAAACGGCGTTTGGCTCCAGTAGTGCGGGTACGGGATTTAACGTATCGAGCATGCTAATTGGTTGTGCCATTGGTGCGTTTTGCGCAGGTCGATTGGCTGATAAATTTGGTCGGCGTCCAATTTTACTTTTTGCCGCTGCTTTATTTATTATAAGTGCTTGGGGCTCGGGTGTGTCAGTCACATCGTTTGAATTTGTGATTTATCGCATTTTAGGCGGCTTAGCTGTAGGGGCTGCATCGGTTATGACCCCAGCTTATATTAGCGAAATTGCCCCGGCGCGATACAGAGGCACGCTCTCTACACTGCAACAAGTGGCTATTATATTTGGTTTATTTAGCGCATTTGTGAGTAACTATTTTTTAGCAAATACGGCTGGCGGCTCTACGGCTATATTTTGGCTCGACTTTGAAACATGGCGTTGGATGTTTTGGGTTGAGTTATTACCTGCATGCTTGTTTTTAATCGCTTTATTTTTTATCCCTGAAAGCCCACGATACTTAATTATGGCTGGTAAAAAAGACGCTGCTGCACGTGTTTTATCGTCATTATATGGTGCTGAAACTGCCGCTCTTAAATTAAATGAAATAGCAGAGTCTCTTGCTGGCGATAAACACCAACCTAAATTATCTGATCTTATTGATAAACCTAAAAAACGTTTACGCCCCATTGTTTGGATAGGAATTGGCTTAGCTACATTTCAGCAATTAGTCGGCATTAACGTTGTTTTTTACTACGGCGCGGTACTTTGGCAAGCAGCAGGCTTTACTGAATCTGACGCGTTACTCATTAATATAATAAGCGGCTTTGTAAGTATTTTAGCGGTGTTTATTACCATGTATTTTATAGACAAAATTGGCAGAAAACCTTTTTTGTTAACCGGCTCAATTGGTATGACGGTGACGCTTTCGGTTATTGTCTATGCCTTTTTAAACGCAGATATTGGCTCAACAGGTAACTTAGAACTAGGAGAACAGGGCATAGTTGCTTTAATAGCCGCTAATGCGTATGTGTTCTTTTTTAACTTATCGTGGGGCCCTGTAATGTGGGTTATGTTAGGCGAAATGTTCCCTAACCAAATTCGCGGCTCTGGCCTTGCAGTTACTGGCTTTGCCCAGTGGATAGCTAACTTTTTAATTACTTGGTCGTTCCCTGTTATGCTCACAGGCATTGGTTTAGCTGGGGCTTATGGTTTTTACGCATTTTGTGCGTTTGTTTCAGTCATATTTGTATTTAAGTTTTTACACGAAACCAAAGGCAAAGAGCTTGAACAAATGAAAGGGTAAATATTATTCCTTTAATAAGCGCCAAAACTATTGTAATGGTTTGGCGCTTATTTTATTAATTTTCATATCTGCAATAATAAAGTGAGGTTATAGTTACCTTTGTTTTTTCTATAAAAGTATCTCAATCGATAAAGCCATATTTAGGAGTCGCTAATTTCCTTGCTTACACTGCCAAAAACCCTACATAAATTATGCTGGCTAAGTAGCTATGATAATAGTTATCCTATTTGGATGGTTGTTTTAGCAAACTTAAGAGGTTGTAATTTAGGTCTTGCAAAACAATACGCAAATGTCAGTGGACCAACTCTGCCAATCAGCATAAGTAAAATAATTATTAGTTGGCTTGGCAAGCTTAAGCTACTAGTAAAATCCCGAGATAGCCCTACGGTACTCAATGCCGAGATCACTTCAAAAGTAATATCTAAAAGTGACGCTTGCTCAATTTTACTCATTATCATAATGCTCAAAAAAGCCGTAAATAAGTACAAAATTACAACGCTTAGTGCTTTTATCACAAGTTTGTCGCTTAGCTCTCTGTTAAGTACGGTTACCTGTGGTTTTTGGCGTAAATAGCTATACATAGCAAGTAGTAAAATAACAAAAGTTCCAATTTTAATACCGCTTGCTGTACTTACCGAACCACCACCTATTACCATTAATAACAATGTAAGTAATGTTGAGTCGGAAGTTAGCTGGCTAATAGGTAAAGTATTAAAGCCTGCAGTACGCGGTGTTACAGCTTGAAACCAGGCTGCAATTACTTGCTCGTTAAAAGGTAGGTTGGCCAGTGTGGCTGGATTTGAATATTCAAATAAAAAAATAAGCAAAAATGCACAGCAATTAATTACAGCACTCGCAATTAATACAATACGTGTATTGATTGCTAATTTATGCCAGCGACGTTGTTGATATATATCTATTAAAACGGTAAACCCCAAACCACCGATTATAAATAATGCACTGATAATAAGATTAACAGATATATCACTTTTAAAAGCCATTAAGCTATTACTGTCTAGCGCAAACCCGGCATTGTTAAAAGCCGAAATAGTATAAAATAGACTTTGGTAGGCGCTACCCGCAATACCATAGTCATCTACCCAGCTAATAAAAAGTAAGCAAAATGCTATAGTTTGAATTATTAGCGAGTAAGTTATTACACATTTAGCTACATGGATCACTCCATTTAAATCGCTTGTATCGAATGCTTGGCTTGCAAGTAGACGTTGTTTTAAGCCTAAATTTTTACCAATACTTAAAAACGAAATAACGGCTACGGTCATAAAGCCGATTCCTCCAATTTGAATAAGCACCATCACAACACATTGCCCAAATGTGGTTAGCGCAGTACCTGTATCAATAACAACTAAGCCTGTTACTGTAACCGCAGAGGATGCAGTAAAAAAAGCTTGAATAAAGCTAAGCGATTCAACACTTGCAAAAGGTAATAGTAATAAGCAAGTGCCGAAAATAATGAGTGTAAAAAAACCAGCAGTTAAAATTAAAGGGGGATTAACAGGCCTTTTGAAATTATTTAAACGGCGATTAAATTGCTTTGGAAGTACGTTTGCTTGCCAGTTGATCATAAGGCTTTAAACCGTTTGGTAAGTTTTGTTAAATAATGCTTGGAGCCTAGTAATACAAGGCTATCACCATGGCGTAACTCGGTGTCGAGTGTTAGGTCTGTATTAAAGTTGTCATCTCGGCGTAAGGTAAGCGGCTTTATGTCTGAGTTACGCTCTTTTAATAGCCAGCCAATATTGCGCCCAGATAAATGTAAATCTATGGCAAGCTCAACAATGAATGTAGATTGTGTAAGCGCAAAGTACTGGCTAACCATAGGGTAGTTAAGTGCATGGGCGACTCTTACACCCATTTCTTCTTCTGGGTGAATAATACGGGATACGCCAAGTTTGCTTAAAATTTGATGGTGGCTTTTAGAGCACGCTTTAACCCATATTTGTTCAACACCAAGGTTTTTTAAATGCAGCACGCATAAAATACTCGCTTCTATATTTTCACCAATTGCAACTAATACAGCTTGGCAGCTAGTTAAGTCGAGTCGAGCAAGCTGTGTTTCATCACTAGCATCTAAAATGACGGTGTAATTTAACTGATTAGCAAACGCGTTAATGGTGCTTTCGCTTATATCGGCTGCGCAAACGTGATGCCCCTGATTAGCAAGCTCAAGCGAGGCGGTAACACCAAAACTACCTAATCCAATTACTGCAAACTGTGCCATGTGTGTTCCTATTAAAAAAATACGACATAGCAAAGACTATGGAATTTAAAAAAAGAGTCACCCCATATCAATTAAGCTTTATAAACATTTAACACTACAGCCAAAAATCTTTATAAAAACTTTATACACAACGTATTAAAAAGCAGTAACCTATAAAAAGAGAATTTTATGGGAGTGCACAAATGGGTATTAATAAATGGCTTAAGCCGCTTTTATTAACAACAATTGCGCCTATTTTTATTGTGCTGGCTATTTTTCCAGTTCGAGAGTGGCTAACGACCACCGACATTGTCATGTTGCAATTACTTTGGGTGGCATGGGTTGCGGTGCGTCAAAATGCAGCCTTAGCGGGAATTACAACGTTAGTTAGTGTGGCATGTACCGACTGGTTTTTTGTACTGCCGTACTTTACATTTCATATCGAAAAAATTGAATACTTAGTCACTTTTACTGTCATGCTTATAGTTGGCTTGATGATAAGTAAATTGGCGGGCGAGCTAAGTAAAAACGTTCGTGATACCCAGTTACATGCCAGTAATACACGATGTTTATATGAGTTAGCTAAGGCGCTTAATGGGCTTGATGATATAAACGCTCAGCGCCAAGTATTTACAACATCAATTAAAAACCATCTAGGTATTACACTTCGTTGGAACAATAATACAATGGATAATGGAGAGTACTTCAATATCGAACAAAACACACAATGGGGCGGCTTTATTTCAGATGCCGAACTTAGTCCTGAAAACCGTGCATTTATAGATACGGCACTGTCTTTGTTGTTTCAGGTCCACGAAAACTCAAATCTTAGAAACCAGTCGGCATCGATGAAAGTACAAGCAGAGTTAGAACGTGCTAAAAACGCATTGCTGCGTAGTTTATCTCATGATCTACGCACGCCTTTGGCTACTATTATGGGCTCATCAAGCATGTTAGCTGACGAAAATATTGAGCTGAGTAAGGCATCAATTACAGAACAAGCAAAAAATATTTATGAGCAAAGTGAAATCTTAAATCAGCATTTTAATAAAGTGATGGAGCTTAGTCGGGTAAATAAAATAGGAGAGCAGCTAGCATGGCAAGCTATCAACGTACATACACTTGTTACTGAGGCTAAAGCACGCAGGCAGCAGCAATTAAGTGGTTTTAACTTAGAGTTAGTCTTTGATAAAGCTACTTGTTGTATAGGTGATATAACACTTTTAGAAATCGCGCTTGCGAATATATTCGAAAATGCGGCACGTTACGGTGATGGAGTGGCGACAGTGGACTTTAATACTGAGCGAATTGGTAATATAACACACTATAAAATAGTGGTAAGCAATCTCATAGTCACTCATCCAAGCAGTTCGGATGAAGGAGTTGGGCTTGGTAGCGTAATTTGCGATGTAGTTGCGCAATTTCATCAAGGCGAATTTGTATTAGCTATTGATGAGCTGACCCAAGTAGCTACAGCAATACTTAGCTGGAGTGCAAAGAATGATTAATGTATTGGTGCTAGAAGACTCACCTGCACTGCAAAGTTTTTTAAAAACATTACTAGGTGCCAGTGGCTACAACGTATCAATTAGTGCGAAAGGGCTTGATGGTTTTTCATTAATGAGTGAGCAAAGCTTTGACTTAGTGTTACTTGATTTGGGATTGCTTGATATGGATGGACAGGCTTGGTTACTTGAAGTACGACAATGGAGCCAAATACCAATATTAGTGCTTTCGGCTCGCGATGGCGAGGTGGAAAAGGTTACAGCACTTGATAATGGGGCAAACGATTATATAACCAAACCTTTTAGTGCAAATGAACTTCTGGCAAGAATGCGTGTGCTACTAAGAGTAAATACACAGCCCAGTTTGGCACTGAAATGCGGTAACATCATTATAGATCCGCATAAGCACACCGTTACGCTTAACAGCAGCGATGTAAAGCTCACTAATAAAGAATATAAAATTTTGCTTATGTTATTTCAAAATAAAGATAAGGTGCTTACTCATAATGCTATTTTAAGTCAGGTATGGGGGGATCAATACATTAATAGACCTGAGTATATACGTGTACATGTAGCGCAGCTAAGACAAAAACTTGAGGCAAACCCTGCAAGCCCTATTCATATCTTAACTGAGCCAGCGGTAGGTTATAGATTAGTTGGGTAGGCACTAAAAAATTATCGTCCTAAATTTAGCTATTTAGGACGATAAAGTTATACGTTTTCTAGTTTCGTTCCTTTGGTTTCAGTTACTAAGTAAATAACAAAAAGTACCGATATAAAAGCAAAAAAAGCATAGAGCGAATACGCGAGTGCAAGCCCTCCACCGGCTAGCAATATTGGAAAGGTCATAGTAACTAAAAAGTTAGCCAGCCATTGAGCAAGCCCTGCAACCCCTAAGCCTAATCCCCTCATGTTATTTGGAAATATCTCGCCGAGCATTACCCACATTACAGGACCCCATGAAAGGTTAAAAAAGAATACATATAAGTTGGCCTGTACGAGTGCAGTAAAGCCCCAGTCGCCAAGTTGTAATTGTCCTTGAGGGTCTATAGTGCCGTTAGAAAATGCGACAACTAAACCAATGAGTGAGAAGGTCATGCCTATTGAACCGATTAATAAAAATGGCTTTCGGCCTAATTTATCAATAAGCGATAAAGTAATAAAGCAGGCAACTAAGCTAATTACGCCACTAATAATATTGATTAAAAGCGCATCTGATTCTGAAAAACCAACAGCCTGCCATAATATAGCGCCATAATAAAATACCACGTTAATACCGACTAGTTGCTGTAATGTTGCAAGCCCAATTGCAATATAAACGACTGGTTTTAGCTTGAATGAGTGTGCTTGAAATAAGTTACTTATCTTTGTTTTTTCGCTATTACCTAATGACTGCCTTATTTCTTCCCACATTGATTTGGCGTTTTTAGCACCGAATAACTGCGATAGAATTTTCATTCCTGCTTGTTGTTTATTTTTCATTGCTAAATAACGCGGGCTTTCTGGAATAAAAAATAAAGTGACTAAAAAAATAGTTGCAGGGACTAATTCTATCCAAAACATCCATCGCCACGTATCAAAGCCTGACCAAAGTACTTCGGTTGAGTTCCCGGATATTTGTACTAATGAATAGTTACTTAAAAAAGAGCAAAATAATCCTAAAATAATAGCAATTTGCTGAATAGAAGTAAGCGTACCACGTAAACGTGTCGGGGCTATTTCACTTATATAAGCGGGCGTTAGTATTGAAGCTGCACCTACCGCCAAGCCGCCAATTAAGCGATAAATTATAAATTCCCCAGACGACCCTGCAATGCCTGAGCCCCAGGCACTGATAATAAAAAGAACAGCAGTTGCAAGTAATACCTTTTTACGACCAAAGTGATCGGCGCTTTTACCTGCTATTAATGCACCAATAGCGCAGCCTAGCAGCATACTTGCTACATTAAAGCCGGTTACTACGCTGTCTGAGTTAAAGGCACCTTTGAGTCCATCAACTGTGCCATTAATTACACCGCTATCAAAACCAAATAAGAATCCACCAATCGCAGCTACGCACGCGATAAAAAATATACGTAGCAAGTTCTCGTTTTCGATACTCTCTAATTGAATAGATGTACCACTGAGCGTGGGATCTGTTGCTGTATTTTCCATTTTTTAATTCCTAGATTTTTATTATTTTTTATAAAACAATGTTAGACACTGTAAATTTATCTTTTGGTATTTTAATACCTTGCCCAGAGCCCACCGTAACAATTAAGCGTCCTTTGTAAGCCACGGCATTACCTTGCTCATTGATATAAGTGAGTTGGTTTTTAGGAACTGTGAATTTAACATCGTTTTGCGCTTTGTTTTTAAGGGTAACGTGTTTAAAACTCACTAATTGTTTATTAGGTGTTTTAATTGGCGCGTCGGGCATAGAAATATAAACTTGAGCAACATCGTCAGCTGTAAAACTGCTTTGGTTAGCGATTGTTGTTGTTAGGTTTAAATCGCCAGTGTCTGCGTTTATTGAATGACGTGTGTTTTTGTATTTAAAGTCTGCGTAACTTAAGCCGTAACCAAATGGGTAAAGTACTTCACCTTCATAATATTTGTATGTACGGTTTTGCATTGAGTAGTTTTTAAAGTCAGGTAAATCTGAAACTGATTTATAAAAGGTGATAGGCAATTTACCTGATGGGCTAAAGTCGCCGTAAAGTAAACCAGCTAGCGCGCTTCCTGCTGCCTCACCTGGATAGAAGCCCTGAACAATGGCATCTATATTTTCGTTCTCCCAATTTAATGCCATTGCACTACCGCTCATATTTACAAGTACTATAGGTTTACCGGTCTGCTTTAGCTTTTTAAGTAAATTAAGTTGGCTTTTAGGTAAATTAATATTGGTTCGATCTCCGTGAGAAAACCCTTCAATTTGCAGTGGCATTTCTTCACCTTCAAGATTGGCACTAATACCGCCTACAAATACAATAACATCCGCTTCATTGGCATTGATCAGCGCTTGTTGAGTAAGGTTTTGAGGGTTTTTCAACCAGCCTAAACTCGCTGTTGGGTTAATAACGTTGCTATGCCAAAAATGATTGAATTTAGCTTGTGCAGTTAATATATATTCTTCATTTTTATTAAGCGTTATAGCGCCATTAACAGTTTTACCATTAAGTGTAAAACTTATATTGGTGGCTTTAAAATAGTATTGTGCTGTTTGCTCAGGTTTAATTATTCCGTCCCATTTAACAGCAAATTCTTGCTCAATAGAGTTGTCGATAGGGGAGCGTTCCCAGCTAAAATCGATATTTTTATCTATTTGTCGTTTAGCTGGTTGACGGTCAAAATTACTCGCTGGGTAATACTGGGCAATTAACCCTGGCTGCATTTTATTATTATGATCTAGATGAAAAAAATGCTTTGCCTCAATAGGTTGGTAATGTGTATAAACCTCACCGGTAATGCTTGAGCCTGCAGAATATGTAAGTTTATTTTTACCTAGGCGTTTTTCTAATGCGTATTTAGGAGTAATAGGTTTGATAGGTGTGCCGTTGTAATTTCCTAATAAAATAGCGGTGTTATTTGCATTCGGGCCAATTAACGCTATTTTTTCGTTACCTTTTAAAGGCAGCAATTGTTTATTTTTAAGTAATACTAATGATTTTTGAGCTGCTTCTTCGGTGAGTTTTAAATGCTCTGTAGATCCAACTAACGTCATCGGTTTTTTAGAAAAAGGCACATTGTTAGCATCATCAAACATTCCTAATTTAAAGCGCGCATACATAAGGCGTTTTAATGCTATATCTATATCATTTTCTTCAACTAATCCTTCTTGTACTGCCTGAGTTAAATAACTATAGGTATTACCATGATGATCACCGCAGTTTAAATCGGTTCCTGTTCTAAGCGCCATCGCTGCAGCTTGTGCTTCTGTACTGACTATATTGTGGGATTTTATGTCGTAAAAATCGGCTATAGCACCACAGTCAGATACGATGTAACCTTTAAAATTAAATTCATCGCGTAATTTATTTTGAATTAACTCGTTGTTACCACAAGCCGGCGTGCCATTTACGCTGTTATATGCACACATCACTGATGCTACATCCGTTTGTGCTATTACATCTTTAAATGCAGGTAAATAGGTTTCTGCTAAATCTTTTTTAGAAGCAGTGTAGTCGTCACTGTGCCTTGAAACCTCCGGGCCGCTATGTACTGCATAATGCTTAAGTGTCGCTACAGATTTTAAATACTTAGAGTTATCACCTTGTAAGCCGTTAATAAAATTAACCGCAATACGGGTTGTTAAATAAGGGTCTTCACCGTAGGTTTCTTGGCCACGGCCCCAGCGTGGATCTCTAAAAATATTTATGTTTGGCGACCAATACGTCAGCCCTGTATACATTGAGTGGTTATTTTCATTTAAAAAGGCATGATGCTTTGCTCTGCCTTCGTCAGAAATAGCCGTACCAACTCTTAACATTAAGTCTTCATCAAATGTAGCAGCAAGACCAATCGCCTGAGGAAAAACAGTTGCTTTACCGGCTCTTGCTACACCGTGAAGCGCTTCGTTCCACCAATTATATTTTGGTATATTTAAGCGCTCAATTGCGGGGGATTTATCAAATAGCTGAGCTACTTTTTCCTCTAATGTTAAGCGATTTACTAAGTCATTTACGCGCTCGTCAGTTGTTGCTGATTCATTTTGATAAAGTGGTGTATCTTTATTTGATTGTTTATGGGGCGCACAACTAACTAAAGTAGCGATTGCTGTAAGTGCAATAAAATCTTTTATATTTTTGTTAATCATTGTTATCAACTCTTTATGGGTGTGTGATAAAAATAAATTAACAGAGCTTATTATTAGAGTCGTCTAAGGGTAAGATTAATATAAATTTGAACGTTTAAATGAACGTATTTACGTAAGTTCATACTCCAATTGCCTAAATAATAGGTATTACGCTGCAAATACGTGTTAATTATTATTTAACAGTATGATTTTCAGTCCCTATGTATTAATCCATTTATAAAAACTAGGTATGTATATATAACCAAAGTGGCTTAATAAAGCGTTCAAATAGCGGTATGTGTGGTTAGTTAGGCGATTTTTGCCTTTAATTTTATTAAACCTATACCTGCACGATAACCACATACACAAAAAAGACAGGATAAGAATTTTAAGTGCTACGTGAGTAGTCTTTAAATTCTGATTGGGGAAATAAGAATGAAGAACATAAAACAGAGCAGTAAATTTAAGTTGTCGATAATTGCCACTGCAATTATGGCATCACCATTTTCTTTTAATGTATTTGCAGCACAAGAAGAAACCGTAGCAAAACCTAATGAAGATAATATAGAAATTGTGATTGTAGAAGGTACACGCTCAAATCTCATTAATGCCCAAAATATGAAGAGAGAAGGCGAAACAGTACTCGATGCTATCTCAGCAAAAGATATTGGGTCTTTACCGGATCGAAGTGTACTTGAGGCAATTACCCGTTTACCAGGAGTGTCTATTGAACGCTTTGCAGCTGCAAACGATCCAGATCATTATGGTGTTGAAGGCAGCGGTGTTGTTGTTCGTGGATTAACACATACTCGCAGTGAATTTAACGGCCGTGATACTTTTACTGCAGATTCAGGGCGAGGGTTAAGCTTTCAAGATGTACCGCCAGAATTAATGGGGTCTGTTGAATTATTTAAAAACCAATCGGCAGATATGATTGAAGGCGGTATAGCTGGTACTGTCAATTTGGTTACACGTAAACCCTTTGATGCCGACGGCCGAGTAATCGCTTTTACTTTAGATGGAACATATAGCGAATTTGCAGATGAAACAACACCGTCATTTTCTGGCCTATATAGCGATATATTTGATTTAGATAATGGCAGGCTTGGCGTATTAGTAAATTATTCAAACTCTAAACTAAAGGCGCAGTCAGACGGTACACAAATAGGCCGTTACGAAGAGCAAAATGAACTTGTTAATGGGCAAGCTGTATTTGTGCCTCGTACTACGCGTTTAACCCGAAAAGAAGATGACAGAGACAGAGAAGGTTTTGCAGGAGCACTACAGTTTGAAAATGAAAGTAAAACGCTTTTAGCTACAGCCCAATTTATTCGCTCTGATTCGTCACTAGCGTGGACCGAACACGCTATAGAAATGGCCGATGATGCTGTTATTAATGATTTAGTGGCTCTTGAAGGTACTGAGTTTGATATTACTGACCAAGGGCTTTTTGAGTCGGGTTTTATTACATCAAATGCAGGTTGGCGTGGTAATGATGCGCAGCGACAACCCCCAGGTGAATTTGGTGCACAACATGCGATGATCACACGTTTTAGAGATCAAGATAACGTAGTGGACGATTACGGCTTTAATCTTAAGTATCGACCTAACGATACATGGTCGTTTAATTTTGACGCTCAATATGTAGAGTCTACATCAGAGATTTTTGATTTTTCTGTTATGGGCGCAACTCGCGCTGTAATTGGTATTGAACAAAACGGCTCAGAGTTACCTGATATTACTTTACTTGACCCAGCAAATAGCGGCGATGCAGGATTTTTTACCGATCCTCATAACTATTTTTGGCGCAGTGCAATGGATCACATATCTGATAATGATGGTAAAGAAGTTGCCTTTGCAGGTGATACACAATACACATTTGATAGTGGCTTTTTTACTAGCGTAAAAGTTGGTGCTCGTTATGCTAAGCGTGAGCAAACTACACGTCAATCTACTTTTAATTGGGGATGGTTGTCTGAGGCGTGGGCAGGTAATGGCAGTGCATGGTTTGATGCACAAGGCGACGAACTAGGTGCTAGTTTAGGCGATAGCTATGAGGAAGTAACTTTTGATAACTTCGCCAGAGGCGGGGTATTAAATGTTGCCTCAGAGGGAGCATTTTTGTTTCCTAAAGAGTCATTTGTAAAAGACTACAATAATGCAGAATCGGCCTTTGCGTCTTTATCACCAAATTGGCAACGTTTGTCGAGCAGGGACGGTACGGTTGGAGATTTTTTAAATAACGAAATAAATGAAACGTCTGAGGTGAATAATGCGTTTTACATTAAAGGTAATTTTGAAGGTGAATTAGGTGACATGTTTTATAGCGGTAATGTGGGCCTGCGCTATGTAAAAATAAAAAATGAAACAGATGGCTTTTTAACATTCCCAGATACCGTTGGCGATATTAACGATGCATCCGATCCCGATAATTTTTTACCCTCGGATCAAGCGGCCTTTGGCAATGCAGGATTTACAGAGCAAACTGCAAACAGCGAATACACAAATATATTGCCTAGTTTAAATGTAAAACTAAATTTAAAAGATGATTTAATTTTGCGCTTCGGTTTTTCAGAAGCTATAGCACTGCCGGCTTTAGGAAACCTAAGAAACTTTGTAAAAATAACGCCTGAAGACTTAGTGATCACCTACGATGAAAGCTCAGATGAAAGACAAATTCAGGACGCACGCTATTCACGCTATACAGCTAATTCGGGAAATCCATTTTTAAAACCAATGGAGTCGTACAACTACGATTTAGCGCTAGAGTGGTATTTCTCTGAAGGTGTTGGCTCGCTTACGAGTTCATTTTTTTATAAAGACATGAGTAATTATTTTATTAATGGCTCAGTAGATAGAGAGTTTACAAATAATGGGGCTACACAAGTTGTGCAAGTAAATGGCGCAACGAATGGTGATGAGGGATCAGTGAGAGGCGTTGAGCTTGCTTATCAGCAGTTTTATGACTTTTTACCGGGTGCTTTAAGCGGTATTGGTATGCAGTTAAACTACACCTACATTGAAGAGGAAGGTTCGCCAAATGCAGGGTTATCGCCAGATAAGCCTGACTCAACAGAAGGCGACGATGTTGCATTTGATGGATTGCCTCTCGAAGGGCTTTCTAAAGACAACATAAACATTGTAGCGATGTACGAAAAGTACGGCATAAATGCACGCTTAGCTTACAACTGGCGCTCTGAATATTTGCTAACCAGTAAAGATGTTATAACCCAATTACCTATTTATAACGAAGCGGGTGGGCAGCTTGATGGTTCTGTATTTTATAATCTAACGGATACATTTCAAATTGGCTTACAAGGTACCAATTTAACAAACGAAGTGGCGCGTACTTCTATGCAAATAGACAACGATAATAATCGTATATCTCGTTCTTGGTTTGCCAGCGAACGTCGATTTAGCATTATTTTAAAAGGTAACTTTTAATAAATACTACTGGCATATAAATACACGCTATTACTGGCTAAGTTGCAGTAGTAGCGTATTTTTTAGTTAAAAAGGTAATACACAATGAGCGATACACGCATTAAGTCGATTGTAATTGTGGGTGGCGGTTCAGCAGGTTGGATGAGTGCCTCGGCACTGGCTAAAGTTATTGGTTGCGATAATTGTAGCATTACACTTGTTGAATCGAGCGACATAGGGACTGTGTCTGTAGGTGAGGCAACTATTCCGCAAATTCAGCTATTTAATACAATACTCGACATCGATGAATCTGAGTTTATCCGTTTTACAAATGCAACGTTTAAACTAGGTATAGAATTTATAGATTGGAAGGAAAAAGGGCATCGCTATTTTCATCCTTTTGGAAATTACGGTACTAATATGGAGGCGCTGCCTTTTCATCATTTTTGGTTGAAAATGCAAGATGACCCCAAATTTAAAAAAACTTCCAACTTATCTAACTACTCACTGGCATCGGTAGGTGCTTACGCCAACAAATTTATGCACCCGTCTACCCAGCAAAATACACCGCTAGCAGGTATTAATTATGCCTACCACTTTGACGCAACCCTTTATGCTAAATTTTTAAGCAAATACGCTATAAATAAAGGTGTTAAGCGTATTGAAGGTCAGGTTGATGAAGTAAAAACCAACCCTGTAACAGGAATGATAGAGTCGTTAGTGTTAAACGATAGCACGGTACTCAGCGGTGATTTATTTATTGATTGTTCAGGTTTTAAAGGATTGCTAATTGAGCAAGCACTTAAAACAGGCTACGAAGATTGGACACATTTACTTCCTTGTAATAAAGCGGTTGCAGCGCCTTGTTTATCTACAAAATCACTAAACCCTTATACACAGTCTACGGCGCAGAGTGTGGGCTGGACTTGGCGAATACCGCTGCAAAACAGAGTAGGTAATGGGTTTGTGTATTCAAGCGAGTTTATGGATGACGATAAAGCGCAGAATTTATTATTAAACACACTGGAATCAAGCCCTCTAAATGATATAAATAGCTTACAGTGGGTTACAGGTATGCGTAAAAAAAGTTGGAATAAAAACTGTATTGCTATTGGTTTATCGGCAGGCTTTGTTGAACCACTTGAATCTACAGGGTTACATTTAATTCAGTCGGCTATTGCAAAACTGATGACGTTGTTCCCAAGTAAAGCTTTTACGCAGTGCGATATTGACTTGTTTAATCAGCAAACTGAAACAGAGTATCATCGTATTCGCGATTTTATTATTTTGCATTATAAGTTAACAAATCGCGATGATAGTGAATTTTGGCGTTATTGTAAAAACATAGAAATGCCAGATTCGTTAAAACAAAAAATAGATATGTTTAGTGAAAACGGGCGTATTTTTAGACATGACAACGAGTTATTTAACGAAACATCTTGGCTTGCTGTTATGCACGGACAAGGCATTAAACCTAAAAGCTACCACCCACTAGTTGATAGACTAAGCCATGATGAAATAGAGCGTAGACTAAAAAATATTGAATCAGTAATTAGTCGCTCAGCAAATGTAATGCCCGATCACCAGGCGTATATTTTAAAAAACTATACGCCATAATGCATTGTTGTAGAGAGTTGTAAGTGGACAAGCTAGGCTTTTGCTTGACGTTCCCAATGCTCTTTCCTAAATTGAGTGGGTGTTATACCCACTAGTTTTTTAAAAAATGTGTTAAAAGTCGCTTTGCTGTTAAACCCTGCTTTATCCATAACGTCTAACATGGTCACTGTTTTATTTTCTTCTAAAAGTAGCAGCCGTTTACTTTCTTCAATTCTGTAGTGATTTATAAACTCAAAAAAGTTTTTACCAAAGTGCCTATTAATTATTGATGAAAGGCTTCTTGACCCCATTCCTAATTGGCTTGCTAGGTTATCTAGTGTGAGTAAATGGTTTAAATAAGGCTTGTTTTGTAGCAAGTAGCTTTCAATTTTTTGTATTTTTTCGGGTTCAAAGACCTCTGGCAATTTACTTTGTTCGGTAGTGAGTGTGTCGTCAATACCTTGGAATATTCTTGAATGACCTGCACTAAAAAATATTAGGCTCGTTATTAATAAAAGTACCGCGTAGTTAGAGGTAAGCCCCAATAGCTCGTGATCGACAATTATCCCAATGTCATAAGACATAATAATGCCAAGCGAGACAAATATCGCGTTTAAATGAACAGCTAAAAAGCCAATAACTAAGACTTTTAACCAAGTCAGATCGACACTTTCTAGTTCTGCAAATTCATTTTTGATATTTTTTTGATATTTTTGTAGTTCTAAAAAGCATAAAACACTGATAGAAAAACGAAAACATTCCCGAGAAAAATAAATTATACGATCAACGATAGGTGTAGTTTCAATGGTACCGTTTTGGAGTGCATCTAATTTAACGCTGTTGTCGAGCATAAGCCAATCTAGTGTGAAATAGATGGCATAAAGTATAAAAGGAATAAAATACAGTGCGTCAATTTTTTTAACTTCATAATTTTTATTAACTAACGATTTTATATAGAGTAAAAGTAGCGGGACTTCTAACCAAAATGCTAAGCCGAATGTATAAAACAAATTTGGCGATAAATTTAATGCAAAAGGTCTAAATGCTTCACCAAAGTTTATAAGATTATCCATAGGGATAGCGGCTTGAGCTAATAAAAAGCAGGCAAGTAGGCAGTTACTTAATTTATTCCCTTTTTTTAATGTGATTAAAAATACGCTAAACGATAAGCATATAAACATTGTAAAAATTAAAGCGAGATCGTGAGTGTTAAAAAGTACTTCTTTCACAATTTAATACACCTTTATTAAAATTCTTATTTGGCACATCTGTGTCATTCGTGTGGGTATGTATTATCGAACAAGTTTAAATATTTAAAACAGGTTTAGCGTTCAAATAAAGTGTATTACACGTATTAGAACGCCTAAAACCTCTATTTGAACGACATTATAGTGTATTTGTAATAAAACTATTCGTCACACTAACAAAGTATCAGGTTATCAATTTAATGAAAAATATTTATTCTTCATTTGTTTTAGGTTCATTTTTGAGCATGTCATGCTCAGCTGCATTTGCTAAAAATGATATAACGCTATGGCCAAAACAAAAACCCGCAATAGAAAAAAATGCAGCGCTAGAAGCGGACATTACACGCTTAATAAATAAAATGTCGCTGGAACAAAAAGTCGGTCAAATGGTTCAAGCAGAAATAACATGGGTCACCCCGCAAGACGTTAAAAAATACCATTTAGGATCAGTTTTAAATGGAGGAGGTACATTTTTGCATAATGACCGCAATGCAAGTGTGTCTGATTGGGTGTCGTTTATGGATGAGTTGTACTTAGCCTCAATGGATACATCCGCTGGTGGTTTAGCTATTCCTGTTACGTATGGCATTGATGCCGTACATGGAAATAATAAATTTATTGGCGCTACTTTATATCCTCATAATATTGGTTTGGGTGCAGCGCATAACCCCGCGTTAATTTATAAAATTGGTGAAGCAACAGCAAAAGAAGTGCTCCTTGCAGGAATCGATTGGACCTTTGCACCTACATTGGCAGTTGCCAGAGATGATCGGTGGGGGCGAACCTATGAAAGCTATTCTGAAGATTCAGAGATAGTTGCTTTGTATTCAAAAGAGATGATTGAAGGGCTACAAGGTCAAGTAAATACATCTAACTTTTTAGATGACGACCATATCTATTCTACCGCTAAGCATTGGGTGGGTGATGGTGGTACTTATCAAGGGGTTGATCAAGGCGATAATAGAGAAACCGAAAAAGATTTAATTAAAAACCATGCTGCGGCTTATTTCCCAGCTATAAAAGCGGGTGTGCAAAGTATTATGGCCTCGCATAATATGTGGAATGGACTGCGTTTACATGGCAGTAAATACCTGCTTACTGACGTGTTAAAAACTCGACTCGGTTTTGATGGCTTTATAGTAGGTGATTGGAATTCGCATAGTAAAATACCTGGCTGTACTAACGATAGCTGCCCACAGGCTGTAAATGCTGGGCTTGATATGTTTATGGTAGTCGAAGACTGGAAAGCTTTTATAGGTAATACAATAGAGCAAGTTGAGAATGACATTATTCCCATTGAACGTATTGACGATGCAGTTAGGCGTATTTTACGTGTAAAAATGCGTTCGGGGCTATTCAATAAAGGACTTCCATCAAAACGTAAATACGCTAACCAAAAACAATTATTAGGTGCTCCTGAACACAAAGCGATTGCAAGGCAAGCTGTACGAGAGTCTTTAGTGCTGCTGAAAAACAATAATAATTTGTTACCGCTTAGCCCAAATAGTAAAGTTTTAGTTGCTGGCGACGGCGCTGATAATATGAGTAAGCAAACGGGTGGTTGGACAATTAATTGGACTGGTGAGGGTAATGTCAAATCTGATTTTCCTGGAGGTACATCAATATTTGACGGTATCGAACAGCTAGTAACAAAAGCCGGTGGTAAGGCGGTATTGAGCCCTGATGGAAGCTTTGATGAAAAACCCGATGTAGCTATTGTTGTATTTGGTGAAAACCCATACGCAGAGTGGATTGGTGACTTGAAATCGATTGCTTATCAGGCTCACTCTCATCGTGACGCTAAATTAATCGAGTTATTAAAATCAAAGGGCATAAAAGTGGTGTCGATATTTTTATCTGGCCGGCCACTTTGGGTTAATAGAGAAATAAACGCATCTGATTCGTTTGTTGCTGCTTGGCTTCCAGGTAGTGAAGGCGTAGGTGTAGCTGACGTGTTATTTACCAATAAAAAAGGAAATACCGAGTATGACTTCAAAGGTAAGCTTTCTTTTTCATGGCCTAAATACGCATCCCAAGTTGTATTAAATAGATTCGATAAACCGTACGATCCATTATTTGCTTATGGATTTGGCTTAACTTACAAGGATA
Source organism: Pseudoalteromonas sp. RB2-MNA-CIBAN-0110 (assembly GCF_040309305.1). NCBI lineage: Bacteria > Pseudomonadati > Pseudomonadota > Gammaproteobacteria > Alteromonadales > Pseudoalteromonadaceae > Pseudoalteromonas > Pseudoalteromonas sp. RB2-MNA-CIBAN-0110. The sequence continues at coordinate 69,826 of NZ_JBEOOQ010000012.1, forward strand.
ATATAAATCTTGGTAAGTTAAATACTCACAATGATTTTGTATTTGAAGTACCCACTAATACACCTTATGTAATTATGCAAGGTAGGGCAAAAGGTGATTGGAACTATCAATTGCAAACTGAGCAAGAAACAAAAGATATCCAAACTCCGGTTGGTAAAATTCAAGGCTTAAGCATGATTGAAGCTGACAAGGAAATTCAAGGAGACGCAAAAGAATTCACTTGGACTGGCAGTAATCATGCATCTGCATTAATTAGCTCAACATGGTACAGAGAGGATTTATCGCAGTACTTAATCAATAAAAGTGCTTTAACATTTGATATACGTATAGAGGCTTACCCAGAAAAAGCGTTAAATGTTCAAATGGGCTGTGGTAAAAGCAAGTGTGGTTCATTTGACATAGCGCCTATTATTAAAGAATTTAAATTAAGTACATGGCATAAAGTATCGATAGACCTATTGTGTTTTGCTAATAAGGGGGTTGAATTTGAACGCTCTAGTGCGCCATTTGTTTTATCAAGTGAAGGCGCAGCTAAAGTACGCGTTGCTAATGTTCAATTTGAACCTAAAGCAAAGGAAACAGCTAATATAAAATGCGGTGAATAAATGGCAAAGGGTGCATATTAGTGCACCCTTGTTGTATTTTCGCTTGAATTTATGCGCATACGGAAAGGGCATTATGAAAAATGTTGTTTTAAAATTAACGTTAATCGCTGTGCTTTTCTTGAGTGCATGCACGGCGGTAGTAAAAGATGATTTTAGTAAACTGAGCACAGAGTCATCTAATCAAAAAATAGCAGTTAATCAGCTTGGTTATTTAGTTAATAGCGAAAAAATAGCAATAGTGCCAAATGTAACCGCGACTACTTATGATTTAGTGGATGTAAATACTAATAAAATAATACGTAGCGGCCAGTTATCACACGCTAAAATGTGGGATAACTCAGGAAGTGACATATTTAAACACGCTGAATTTACAGATAGTGTAACACCAGGAGATTACCTTTTACGTGTAAAAGGAGTGAGAGATTCTGCCGTATTCTCAATTAATAATCATATATATGACTCAGTTCATACAGCGGCGTTAAAATACTATTACTTAAATCGTTCAAGTATTGAAATAGAGAAAAAGTATGCAGGTATTTATGCGCGGCCTTTAGGGCATAAAGACGACAACGTGCTTTATCATTTATCAGCAGAGCAAGGTGATGACTTTAAAGCGAAAGAGGTGCAATCACAAAAAGGCTGGTACGATGCGGGCGATTATGGCAAGTATGTTGTTAATTCTGGTATTACCACGTACACATTACTTGCGGCGTTTGAGCACTACCCTGAAGTGTATCAAAAGCAAATACTAAACATCCCTGAATCGTCAGATAACGTCCCCGATATTATAAACGAAGCACTATGGAACCTTGAATGGCTGATCACTATGCAAAGCGATGATGGGGGTGTTTATCACAAACTCACAACGCGTGAATGGCCAGGTTATGAAATGCCGCATGAAGATAAAAGAGCGCGCTACATGATAGGAAAAAGCACAGCGGCTAGCCTTGATTTTGCCGCGACGTTATCGGTGGCAAGTCGAGTAATTGCTTCCTATTACCCCAATAAAAGTAAGCAATATTTAGCGGCTGCAATTAAGGCATGGAAGTACTCGCTTGAAAATCAAACCCAATATTATGAGCAACCTGATGATATTAAAAGTGGAGAGTATGGTGATAACCAGCTAAAAGATGAGTTTGCTTGGGCCGCTGCAGAGTTATTTATAACAACTAAAGACAGAGGTTTTTACACTGTTTATAAAGAGATAAATATTCATTATTCAGCTCCTTCATGGAGAAATGTATCGTATCTTTCTTTAAGCAGTTTACTGTTTAAGGCAAAAGATTTATTGAGTGAACAAGAATACGAAGATCTTAAAATAAAGCAAAAACACTTAGCTGATGTGTATTTAAAACAACATAAAAATAGCCCATATATTGTTGCGATGGAAAAGTCTGACTTTGTGTGGGGAAGTAATTCAGCAGCGTTAAATAAAGCGATAGTTTTGCTACAAGCCGCTCAGTTAAATAATAATTCGCAGTACTTAAAGGCTGCGCAAGGGCTTGTTGATTACATTTTAGGACGCAACCCAATAGGGTATTCGTTTGTTACTGGTTTTGGTGATAAAACACCACAACACCCGCATCATCGAATTTCACAAAGTGATGGCATTACAGCTCCAGTACCAGGTATGTTAGTTGGCGGTCCCCAAGCTGGGCAGCAGGATGAGTGTAACTATGATTCCAACGAACCTGCAAAATCATACAGCGATAGCTGGTGTAGTTACTCAACGAACGAAGTGGCAATTAATTGGAATGCGCCGCTTGTATATGTGCTGGGAGCGTTTGTTAGCCGGTGAGATTTATTTGAGTATTTTACAATCGTTGTAGCTCACTGATATACAACTTTAACTTTGCATCAATCAAAGGGGTCCAATCTTGACTTCATACATTAAGGGTTATGAATGTCCCTTCATGGCACATACCCGACGCTAATATAAAAGCCAAACGTTCAGCTAACCCAATACAAAGCAGATTAAACCTGCTCTACAGAATAACTTGCGAAGTTAAAACCTCAGTAATTAGCGAGTACTCCCTTTATTTCAGTTTGAGATACCCAAGTTAGTAATACTTATTTCTGATATACTCAGTCAGCACTTTTACTCAAAAGGTAATAGTCTTCAGCTTGCAACTCAATGCAAGTTAACTCACTGCTCTTCATTATTTATTGTCAAAATTACACCTTTGTAAAATAGAGTTGGTTCATCCGAGCCAAAAACGTACAGAAAAAACACCGCCTAAGTTTATTGGCGAAGTATGATGATTCGTTGATGAACTCAAGCGTACTTACTTTATAAACAGGACTTAGCATGAGTGAATTAACTATCGGCGTTATCGGAACATCCCGCAAGACAGATGAAAGACGGTATCCTATTCACCCAGAGCACTTATTACGAATTCCCGAAAGTCTTAGAAAACAAATGGTGTTTGAACAAGGCTATGGCACCGCTTTTAATGTTAGCGATGAATATATTGCAACGTTAACGGGTGGCATTGCATCGCGCAGCGAAATACTTACCCATATTGGCACGGCCATTATTGCAAAGCCTGTACTTGCTGACTTAGAAGAAATGCGCGAAGGAGGCACTATTTGGGGCTATGCCCACTGCGTTCAACAGCATGAAATAACACAAGCGGCGATAGAACGTAAACTTACCTTAATTGCTTTTGAAGATATGTATGTGTGGTCACCACAAGGAAATGTAGGGCGTCATACTTTTTATAAAAACAATGAAATGGCAGGGTATTGCGCTGTAATACATGCTTTGCAACTTAAGGGTATTGATGGTCATTATGGCGATCAACGTAAAACGATTATATTTAGTTTTGGTGCAGTGAGTAGAGGCGCTATTTACGCCCTTAAAGCGCATGGTTTTAGAGATATTACAATTTGTATTCAGCGCCCTGATCACGAAGTGCGTGAAGAAATATTAGATTGTCACTATGTTAAGGTACGAGAAGGTCTTGAAGGAGAAGCTCGCATGATGGTTGTTGAACATGATGGGACTAATCGACCACTTGGCGATCTTATTAGCGAAGCCGATATTATCGTGAACGGGACTTATCAAGAAACAGCTCATCCGGTTAACTTTGTAATTGAATCAGAAGCCGACTGCTTAAAACCAAACAGCTTAATTATTGATGTTAGCTGTGATGAGGGGATGGGATTCTTTTTCGCAAAGCCGACAACGTTTAAAAACCCTTTATTTCGATATAACAACACGGATTATTATGGCGTTGATCATACACCGAGTTATTTATGGGAAAGCGCGACGCGTTCAATCTCTGCGGCGCTCATTGTATATTTACAAACGATACTTAAAGGTGCTTTGCAGTGGCAAAAAGATGAAACCATTCGCCGTGCAATAAACATTGAGCAAGGAATAATTAAAAATACGGCTATTTTGGCATTCCAAAACCGCGAAAATATTTACCCTTATAACGTAATAACACAATGATTAAATCTATCTCTAATCTAATTTTACATTAGATTAATTAGGGGGTGCACTTCGTCTTAATGCTAGTAATTTTAAGGCGAAGTGTTTGTTGACTGATAGTAAAACTGGAGAACTTAAATCTTAAAAGTTTTGATAAAACGAACACCCACAATTTATAAGGCTACCTGATATGCCTAACGATTCTAAAAATATACTAAATCGTGGCTTAGACTATATGCACGACCCATTTTCTAATTTTATGCGTGCTCAAACCACCTCTAGTCTGTTTCTTCTGGTATCTACAATCATTGCACTATGGTGGGCAAATTCAGCTTATTCAGCTACCTATCTGAACTTAGTGCATACGCCTATTGGAGTCTCATTAGGAAACTTGGAGCTACAAACCTCGCTTAAACACATTATTAATGATGGTTTGATGGTGATATTTTTCTTATTGCTTGGGCTTGAAATAAAACGAGAGGTACTTGCTGGAGATTTAGCTGAGCCCAAAAATAGACACATGCTCATTTTTTGCGCCATAGGCGGAATGGTTGTGCCAGCTGGTATTTATTCGCTGTTTAACTGGGGGCAAGATTCACTGATTGGTTGGGGTATACCCATGGCAACCGATACTGCGTTTGCATTAGGTGTGCTTACAATTGTAAGAAAACATATACCAACAAGCTTGTTGGCTTTTATTGTAGGTCTTGCGATTGTTGACGATGTGGGGGCAATACTCGTTATTGCCGTGTTTTATACCCAAGAAATATCGGTGATGTATTTGTCATGCGCCGTTGTTCTATTTACTTTTTTAGTAGCCGCCAATTATGCAGGAATAAGGCAGCCGCTTTTTTACATTATAATTGGTCTTGCCACCTGGTGGATGATGTTACAGTCAGGTGTGCATCCTACTGTAGCAGGTGTTGCTATTGCTTTAACCGCTCCTGCACGCTCAATGTTGGGCTCAGGAAGGTCGCTTGAAAAGGCAAAAACAACCATTACCTCAATGCAAAAAGAAATAGAGAAAGTAGATGTTCTGGCTAGCAGACAGGATCATAAACAGGTACTCGAAATTCGTGATTTAGCCGAAAATGCAGGTACACCTTTGCGTCGGTGGGAAGATGTACTGCACCTGCCTGTCGCACTGTTTATTTTACCGCTATTTGCTTTAGTTAATGCGGGTGTGGTTTTTAACTTTAGTTCATTTGTTGAGAGTCTCAGTGATCCCGTTGGCTTAGGTATTATTAGTGGTCTTGTTGTTGGTAAGTTTATTGGTATTTCGGGTGCGTGTTGGCTTGCTTTACGCTACAAAATAGGTTGCTTGCCAGAAGGTATCAATCTTCAGCATGTTATTGGTGCTTCACTTATCGCCGGGATTGGATTCACCATGTCTACCTTTATTGCTACGTTGGGGTTTGATGGGCAAGCCGAGCATCTTCATAACGCAAAAACATCGGTTTTAGTGGCTTCGGTTCTTTCTGCAATACTTGGGGTTTTATATATTCGAGTGGTTGCCTCAAAAAAGAGCAATAAATCAATTAATTCAACGCCATAATAGGGCGTGAAGGGGCTAATGGGTATTCAATAATGTGTACTCATTAGTTGTACTTAACCCTTTATTTATCAATTAAACCTATTGTTTAAAACACGCTATGTGTTGTAGCGAACAGACCAATTAAAATAAATACGCTAATGTCTTACTAAGGTTTTTTGGCTTTAAATTAATCTATAAGTGCATGAATTTAAATCTTAAAACTATTCCTTAAATCATTACCCCTAAATTATTACCCTTAAATTATACAGAGGAAGTTATCACCTAGATTGCGAAGCACGTTGGCGCTTTAGGCTAGGGCTTATGACAATCTAAAGTAGTAATAAGGCTCCATATTTTTGGTTTCTTAAAAAGGAGAATATTATTTCTACACAAAACGAAAATAGTCCAAATTCTAAAAGTAAAAGCGGTCCGCCAGATATCGATAAAGTGATGAGCGGTGCGTTTAAAAAGTATAAGAAGTTGCTGAGTGGAAAATTTAGCACAAGTTTAACCATAGTATTGTTTTTGGGATTGATTGCTACAGGCTATAGCGCAGTCTATACCGTTCCCAGCGATTCAGTTGCTTTGGTATTAAGGTTTGGTAAGTTTCAAGAAATTCTGCCTGCGGGCTTACATGTAAAAATCCCATTAGGTGTTGATCACGTCACAATAGTGCCTACTAAGCGGCAACTAAAGCAGGAGTTTGGTTTTTCTACTCCTGGAGCCTCCGACCCAGATCAAAATATTAATCCTGAAAATAATATTCGCTCATTTGCGCCAAAAATTTCACCTGCAACAAATCAACGCGAAGAAACCCAAATGGTAACTGGCGATTTAAACACTGCGCTGATTGAATGGGTAATTCAATATCGGATAGCCGATCCCCAAAAGTACTTATTTGAGGTGCGCGACCCGGCAGGCACTTTACGATACGTGTCTGAATCAGTTATGCGTGAAGTTGTAGGCGATAGAACTGTAGATGAAGTAATTACCATTGGCAGGCAAGGGATTGAAATTGAGGCATTACAAAAAATGCAGGCATTGGCAACCAAATATGTAATGGGGATTAGTATTGATCAGGTTCAGCTAAAAAACATTAATCCACCCGTACCAGTACAAGGGTCGTTCAATGAAGTTAATCAGGCTCAACAAGAAAAAGAAAAGTTGATTAACGAAGCGCGTCGCGAATATAACCGCGTTATTCCGCTTGCTGAGGGGGAGCGGGACCAACGAATAAGAGAAGCTGACGGTTATCGCCTTAAGCGAGTTAATGAAGCTGAAGGCGACGCTCTGCGTTTTAATGCGCTGTTTGCACAGTACCAACTGGCACCTGAGGTAACACGCAGACGAATATATATAGAAACAATGACTGATGTTATGCCAACGATAAAAAATAAAATTATTATCGATAGCGAAGCACGCGGTGTATTACCTTTACTCAATTTAACTTCACTAAAAGGACAGCAGCCATGAAATCTTATTTAATCGTTGGCAGCAGTATTTTAGCTGCAATTGTAGGGGTTACTTTGTATAGCGCTTTATATACGGTTAACGAAGTAGAGCAGGTGGTTATTACTCAGTTTGGTAAACCGGTTGGAGAGCCAATTAGAGAGGCGGGTATTCAACTCAAAATGCCTTTTGTTCAGCAAGTTAATTTTATTGATAAGCGCGTGCTGGAATGGGAAGGAACACCTTCTGATATGCCGACCAAAGATAAGCTTTATATTTCTGTAAGTCTTTATGCGCGGTGGCAGGTTACCGATCCGTTGCAGTATTTTTTACGCTTAGGTGATGAGCGAAGCGCACAGTCTAGACTTGATGATATTTTTGGTAGTGAAACGCGTAATGCAGTAGCCACACACGAATTAATCGAAATTATTCGTACAACGAAAGATCGCCAACCCTTGCGTGACTCGTCACTCACCGAGGCTGAAAAAGAGCAGAATATTGGTAGTTTAGTGCCTATAAGCATGGGACGCTTAGTTGTCGAGCAAGATATATTTAATGCCGCAGCCAAAAAAGTAAAAGTATTTGGTATTGAGCTTATGGATATTCGCTTTAAACGTATTAATTATAATGAAAGTGTACGCCCTAAAATCTATGAACGTATGATCAGCGAACGTCGTCAAATAGCAGAACGCTTTTTGTCAGAAGGAAAAGGCGAAGCTGCCCGTATACAAGGTAACAGAGAGCGAGACTTAGATAAAATTCAATCTGAAGCCTACCGAGCAGTAACAGAAATTAGAGGTAAAGCTGATGCTAAAGCAGCCGCTATTTACGCCTCAGCCTATAACAAAAATGATCAAGCAGTCGCATTTTATGCATTTACCCGTTCGTTGCAGGCGCTTGAACTTGCCCTTAGCCAAAACACAACATTGGTATTATCGACCGACAGTGAGCTATTTCAGTATTTACAACACACTCAGGTGAGTGAGCCTAATCCTAAAAATTAGCATGCTTCATATTAAAATATTGTATAGATATCATTAAACTTAGGAGCAATAAATGCAAATTGAAACAATTAGAGATGTACTCAATTGGACCGTTTTATTTCACAAAAACTTAAAAGATAGCCTAAACCAGAGCTCTAAACAAAATAAGGATGAGGGAGCACGAATGATGCTTCGCTACCTATCTGAGCATGAAGAGAGTTTAGAGAATATTGTACAAGGATTTGAAAATACGGCAGACGAAAAAGCGCTAAACACCTGGTGTTTTGATTACATCGAAAAGCACTCAATTATTGAGCGCGTTGATTGCAACTCACTCTTTGAAGAGCTAGATATCTCAGACATTATGGAGAAAATAGTAAACCATCATGAACAAGTTATTGAGTTATACATTCATATATATTCTCGTGTAGATATTGAAAGCGCAAAAACGTTGCTTGATACAATAAAAGATATTGAAGAAAATGAGATAAAAAGAATTGTGCAATCGGCTAACCGGTTTTCAGATATGTAATAGACTGATTGAACTGGCAATATTAGTGTATTACTAAGGTGTCAGTTCAATCAAATGTATGTGATATCAATTTATATCCAGGATCTTTTCTTTTAATCGAGTTAAGTAAAATGGTTTGGTGTGCTCAACATATCCGGACAGTCAATCTTAGTTACTAAGTTATACCAATCTGCTTATATACGGGGTCTATTTAGCAACGTTATAGAGTGATTTAATTTGTTTTAATTGTTCAAATATTTATGCAGGTTGATATTAAAATGAGAAGCAGATGATATTGCATGACTATGAATCTACTTATTTTTCGTTAGATTATTCCCTCAATTTAATATATAGCCATAAAGGCTGTATCTTTTTATTTAATATAATACAAAACAATTAAATTTGACTGTACTAATACGGCAGTTGCTTTACAGTTTAAGATCTTGGCGACTCAAATTAGAAGGTTACAACAGACTCATGCGGTTATCTCTAACTCAATCAGCAGCAAGTATTTTATATTTAGGCTTTATTCAGTTTTTTGTTGTTGTAGTAATTTTGGGTGGGTTGGAGAGTATTTTACTTGAAGCACCTCTGATGCCTATAATTTCTATTAGTACCGCTTTAATATCGCTAGTTTTAGGCTCAATCTTAACTTTATTATTTAATTTTAAATTTACAAATAAAGTTAAATATGTGACTCCTGTATTAGGCATTCTAGGATGTGCTTTTTTCTTAAATTTTCAATTGAGCTTATGGGGAGTCGTTGACGAAAAGTTTTTTTTAATTAGTGATAATCCATTTATTACTGCTTTAAATGCCGTTATGGTTTTTTCTTTTTTCTCAGCGCTCATTATTAAAATTTTATGTTCTGCAACGATAACTAAAGGGGCTAAGTTTACCAAAGCAGTCATGTTTTTAGTTATCTTTACGGGTGTGTCTTTATGGTACGCTAGTGCAGTAAAAACAGTGAGTAGTGAAGAAGAAAAAGCACGAGAAAAAATAAGCTTAGTGGGGACAATGCTTAATAAAAACCTTGATGAGCATAAAAAGTCATTATCTCGGATTAAGTCGAGATTAGAAAAAGTGAGTCATGATAATTTTTTAAAGCTTGCCGCTGTTGATATGAAAAATTATGCGAGGGATTATAAAATCATCAAAGGGATGCTTATTCTTGATGAAAATCTTACGTTAGTTGAAGGTGACATATTTTCTAAGCAATTTATTTCCAGTGGATTTCTATCAAGTGATTCTGTAGTGAACTGGTTAAATACAACTACGGATGAAGTTAGATTTGCAGCTAATTCATTAACGTTGAAAACGAGTACGCCGACTATTATGTTTTCGATACCTATAAATTCAGTTACTGGCAGTAAGTATCAAGTTTTAGCTTTACTAGACATGAATTTATTAATTGAGAACAGATACATAGATTATCTAAATACGTTTGATGTATTTATTGAATTGACGCCTCAAGTTTACTTTTCTGTTAATGCTAAAAAGCAAAACGTATACGATTTAAATATACTATTGAGTTTATACAGTGACTATATTGTAGAAAAAGTCGATGTAATGGGCATTTTAAAGCACAATGTATATAGTTTTATTAATAACTACTCTGCATTAAAAGAAAGGGCAAAAGTCGAACAAATTATAATTTGGCTTACTTTCATCTTTATCTATATTTTTATACTCGCTTCAGACTCTTCATACCTACTAAAACAACAATCAAAAAAGCTGTTTAAAATGGCTAAATATGATGAGTTAACAGGGCTAATTCGCCGAGATGCGCTAGATGATGAAATAAACGCTAAACAGTCTAAGCAGGCCAAAGCGTTAAACTCACCGTGTGCAATGGTTTTTATAAACCTAGATGGCTTTAGTTCTATAAATAATAGTTTAGGGCATGCCATAGGCGATAAAGTTCTCAAGCTAGTTGCAAGAAGACTTAAAAATAACGCGCTGACAGCCGACTCAATAGCACGCTTTGGTAATGATGAGTTTATTCTTTATTACAGTAATATAAGTAAAGATAAACTAAGAGAAGAAATATCAGTATTAATAAGCTCTTTAGCAAACGTTTATTATTTAGAGGACGTTGATATTTATCTTACAGCCAGCGCTGGTATATCGATGTCTAAAGAAAGAGTAGGAAATTCAAAAGTACTATTACAGCATGCAGATATTGCTATGGACAGTGCGAAAACCCTTGGAGGGAATCAGCTTTGTTTTTATCATAAGCTAATGGATGATAAGCATAAAGAAATAGTCCACATTAGAGGAGAGCTTCAAAAAGCGCTTAAAGATGGTGACTTAGAAGTGTATTACCAACCAATCCATAGTTTATCTGATAACAAAGTGATTAGTGTTGAGAGTTTGGTGCGATGGAAAAGTAATGGTGCGTATATTTCCCCGGCTATTTTTATACCTATAGCAGAGCAAACGGGGCAAATATTAGAAGTTGGCAAACAAGTACTAGCACAGGTACTTAAAGATATGAGTAATACTGCGCAGTTAAAAAATATTACTGTGGCTGTTAATTTTTCACCCCAGCAATTACAGCTGCAAGGGTTTGTTGCAAATATTTGCCAATTAGTCTCTGATAAATGTATAGAGCCACATCGGCTCACCGTTGAAGTGACTGAAACAGTCATGTCAGAAAAAGGGGTTATCGAAGGCGTTCTTAGAAAGCTGATGGCTAAGGGCTTTAACGTTGCGATTGATGACTTTGGCGCTGGATATTCTAGCCTTTCTTACTTGTCGAGGCAGCCTGCTAATATTATAAAAATAGATCGGGAGTTCACGATTGGTGCTGAGCATGAGGGCCAAGAACGCGCTTTATTAGAAGGTATCATCAAGATTTGTACAGAGCTTAAAAAAATAGTGGTCATTGAAGGTGTTGAAAATGCTGAGCTGATCGCCTATTTATCTCAATTCAGCAGTATAAGGGTTCAAGGCTATTATTTTTCCAAACCAATACCTTTAAATAATCTTATTGATTATATTAATAGCCTAAATAAAACAAGTCATCATAAGTAAAACGAGAACAATCAATTATTACCTTACAACATGGATTAACTCGCCAGCTATGGAGTAATAACATAGCTACGAGCGTCTATTTTTTTGCGGGAATATCATTTAATAGCTTTATGATAGCGCTGTTATTACCGAGTTTAGCTAAGTCTAACAGGTAGCTTTTTTCTAGCTCTTGCATTGACTGATCTGCTAATAATTCTTTTACCGATTGTTCTTCCCCATTTGCTATTGAAGTTTCTAAGGCTGCAAAGTTTGCGATTGAGTGTTTAATTTCATTAGTCATAATAAGTCCCGTTCGTTGTGTTTTGTTAGAGCTTCGTTTTAAAAAATATTCATATAAAACAATTGTATATTATAAGCTCGCTTTGTTAATGAGCTATTTTATTACCTAAAAATAGATCACTTAATTAAGCGAATTGGTATTACAGTATCACCGTACATACTGCAATTTAACTTATTGAATAACAAATAAGTCCATAAAGCTGTTTACTGGCGTATTTTCAAGCTTGGCTTGATCTTTACAAAGGGTAAATATGGTTTGGCATTGTTGGGTTGCAAGGCGTGTTGCTAAATTAGATTTGAATTTAAGCTCTAATAATGGAATGCCTTCCTCACGACGACGGCGATGACCCAAAGGGTACTGAACAACCACTTCTTCTGTTTTACTACCATCGTTAAAGAAAACTTGAATTGCATTGGCAATAGAGCGTTTGTCCGCCTCTAAGTATTCAGCTGTAAAGCGTTTATCTTCTAACACCTCCATTTTGTCGCGTAGTTTATCGATGATAGGGTGCGTGTTGTGAAAGTCGTCCTCATAATGATCGCTAGTTAAGTTCCCAAATGCCAAGGGAACAGCAATCATATATTGTAAGCAATGGTCGCGGTCAGCTGCGTTGGCAAGCGGTCCTGTTTTAGAAATAATGCGTATGGCTGACTCGTGGGTGCGGATCACTATTTTCTCAATATCGTCTAAACGCGACTTTACTTGAGGGTGCAAAATAACGGAGGCTTCTGCTGCTGTTTGCGCATGAAACTCTGCTGGAAAAGAAATTTTAAACAAAATGTTTTCCATTACATATGAACCGTAACCTTGGGAGAACGAAAACGTGCGCTGCGCTTCAGGCTTTAGTGCTTGGTCTTTATTAGTTTTGGAGAAAGAGACATCATAAAACCCCCATTGCGCAGCTGTTAATGCACTGGGTATACCCATTTCACCGCGCATTGCCATATCAGCTAAATAAACTGCTCTGGAAGTTGCATCGCCCGCAGCCCAAGATTTACGAGACCCAGTGTTTGGCGCATGACGATAAGTACGCAGTGCAGAACCATCAACCCATGCTTGAGATATGGCTGCCATTATTTGCTCTCTACTGCCCCCCATCATTTTTGTGACAACAGCCGTTGAGGCTACACGCACCAATAATACATGGCATAAGCCAACACGATTAAAAGAATTTTCTAATGCGATAACGCCTTGAATTTCATGCGCCATAATCATGGCTTCAAGTACGTCTCGCATAGTCAGGGGAGGCTGTGAATTTGCGATTCTGACTTGAGACAAGTGATCGGCTACAGCTAAAATAGCACCTAAGTTATCAGAAGGGTGCCCCCATTCAGCAGCTAACCACGTATCGTTGTAATCGAGCCAGCGGATGGTACAACCAATGTCCCACGCTGCTTTAACAGGGTCGAGTATGAGCGAGGTCCCTGGTACTCGTGCGCCATTAGGAACAACGGTCCCTTTGACAATTGGACCAAGAAGTTTGGTACATTGTGAAAACTTTAAAGCGAGCAGTCCACAGCCTAAGGTATCCATTAGACAATTACGTGCAGTGTTTAGTGCTTCTGCGCTTGATACTTCAAACGTTAATACATAATCAGCGATATCCTGGATAACACTGTCGTAATCTGGGCGAGTGTTATTATCTGTATTACTACTCATTTTGTATCCTTAATTCGTTTGTTTATATTTTACTTGGTTTCAATTTATTAGAATTCACTGAGTAAACGCTTAGGTGAACTTCATGCTTTTGCTTATCGTTTTCAAGTGGAATATAAGTTGATTCAAGCGCTATACCGTCAAGTATTAGCTCACTTTTATTATGTTTTTTATCCCCTATAATTTGCTCAATTGTAATATGGTAATAGGTGCTCTCGAAGCGATAGTCGATTGAGTAGGTGCTCCAATCCTCTGGAATACACGGTGAAATGGTTAGCTTATTTCCTGTTCGTGTTACACCTAATAAAGATTCTATTATTAGTCGGTATAACCAACCCGCAGATCCGGTATACCACGTCCAACCGCCTCGTCCAATATGCGGAGCAACGGCATAAACATCGGCGGCTACGACATAAGGTTCGCCTTTATAGGTTTCAACTTGTTCGGCGTTTTTAGCATGATTTAATGGATTGATTATATTCATCAATTCCCAGGCTCTTTTTTTGTCGCCTTGTTGAGCAAATGCCATGCTTGCCCAAATAGCGGCATGCGTATACTGCCCGCCATTTTCGCGCACGCCCGGGACGTAACCTTTTATATAACCAGGGTTCATTTTTGATTTATCAAAAGGCGGATTGAGTAATTGGATTAATTTATCATCGCTATTGACCAAATGCTGATACAAAGACGACATTGCTTGCGTAGAGCGCTCATTATTAGCTGCACCAGAGAGCACTGACCAACTTTGCGCTATTGAGTCAATAGTGCACTCTGGGCTTTGTGATGAGCCCAGCGCGGTTCCGTCGTCAAACCATGCGCGACGATACCAAGCTCCGTCCCATGCGTGTTTAGCTAGGTTACCTTGTAGTTTTTGTGCTTCATCGTCACAACGAGTAGCAAACTCTATATCGCCATGTAATGCAGCAATAGGTGAAAATTCTTGTAGTATTTTATATAAAAAGAACCCCAGCCAAACGCTTTCGCCTTTGCCGTGTATTCCAACAAGGCTCATACCGTCATTCCAATCTCCTGAGCCCATTAACGGTAAACCTTTTTCTCCAAAGTGTAAACCATGCTCAATTGCCAACACGCAATGCTGGTAAAGGCTCGACCTTGCTGCACTCACAGAGGGTAAGTCGTAATAGGATTCTTCGTCGTCTTTAAGGGGGCGACCTTCAATAAAGGGCATTAGCTCATCTAAAATAGTGTTGATCGAATGGGGATTTGTTTTTTTGGGGGAGCTGATTTAAGCCAAGGGAAAAATGGCGAAAGGATGTTGATAAGCTTATTTTTATTCATCGTGGTAAATACTTGAGACTAAACGTCGTAGTGAAGATATTGACGGTTAAATTTATCACTGGATTTAAAAAAAGATGTTTTAAATTATTTTGGTTATTAGAGGTGAGCAAGTAATCATTAAAAATATTCATAAAGTTTATCTTATTGTTGAATACATACATCAACATATAACAAGCTTCGTTAAGGGTCGGTTCGTCAACACACATAGTCTAATAGTAGAGTTCTATTTTGTGTTTTATAACAGTGAGTTGTCGCCATGTTATGGTGTGGATTATCTTTAAATTTCATCAACCATTATGCATATATATCAACTAAAGGCAGATAAATTTAGACTATGTGTGTTAGCGTACATATTCGCCTTGTTATATTGAGTATTTTATTATTTCAGTGAAGTACAGCTGGGAGTGTCGGCTTATATTTAAAGTGAATAAACGTATATAAAATAATTAAAGGCACCTTAAAATTCTTTAATAAAAATAGAACAATTTTTATTATCAAAAAGCAACGACCTTTCATTTCTAGCGCCTAATAACTGTATAAACAAATCCGAGTTTATTATTAAAATATCCTGACTTACATACTTTCAAAGCCATTACTTTTAGGTTTTATTAGTTATAAGTTGGGCATATAAAAAGGAAATTCACATTAGATGGGTCAATTGAAGAACAAACTGCTTAATGCTTTATCTACTGACGCACAACACCGCATGTTTCCGCTTTTAAAGCGAGTCAATTTATCCCTTGGAGAAGTTATTTATGAAACAAGTGAAAAGCTCGATTACGTTTATTTTCCAATAGATAGTATTGTTTCATTATTGTATGTGATGATTGATGGCTCATCTGCTGAAATATCAGTTATCGGTAATGAAGGGGTTGTAGGTATAGCTGTATTTATGGGGGGAGAAAGCACTCCTAACCGGGCTATTGTGCAAAGTGCTGGTACTGCTTATCGCTTACCCGCTTGTGAATTACGCAGGCAATTTAATAGCGAGCCTGATATGCGTATGCTCATGTTACGTTACACGCAATCATTAATTACCCAAACAGCGCAAACCGCAGTTTGTAATCGACATCATAGTATAGTGCAACAACTAAGCCGCTGGCTTTTACTATCGATTGACCGTTTACCGAGTAACAATTTAATAATGACTCAAGAGCTAATAGCAAATATGTTAGGCGTAAGACGTGAGGGAGTAACTGAGGCCGCTGGTAAACTACAAAAGCTGGGTATTATCACTTATAAACGTGGTCATATTAGTGTGATAGACCGACCTCAATTAGAATCTCAGTCATGCGAGTGCTATGAGGTTGTAAAAAGAGAAACAGACAGGTTGGAGTCTTATATGGAAAAAAAACCTAACGTTAGAAAACTATCCATTATCAGTTAATATATTTTGGAATCAAATAAATGTTTAAGAGCGTCAAAAGAACAGCCTAGCAAGTTGTTCATTGAGCCTGGGCTCTAAAATAAATTTATAAACCGAATATAAATATATTCGGTTTAAAATTTGTGTATGTTCTGCTGTTACTGGGCTTTTTACATTTAACCTACTTTGGTAGTTGTCCGTCTACTTCCTTTTCAGCTTCAAGCCAATCATTTAAGTGATTGTCACCGGTAAAGTCACGATCACTGGCTAATGAGTAAGCTTTAGCTTCAATCATGTCATGTCGGCTGAGACCTTCTTTATTCAAATTAGGTTTAGTTTTTGATACTGAATTACTTGAGATGTTATTACTCATGTGATTATTCCTAAAATATTACTCGATAAAATAAAAAACTTAATACCAAATTAAAACATTGAGTGTAGTTACATCATTCTCAATCTTAAGTGGAATGTAAGCTCGATTTATCATAGTAATACCAATGTGCAATAATACTTGATCAATTTGAGGGCATAAACCTGACGCTAACTGTGTTAAAAATTTCTGAAAAAGAACAACTAAATAACGAAATTTTTGCCTTGTTATCGACACGGTTTTCTTACCTCAAAATAGCTCACCTAATTAAGCAGATTGGTATAAAAGCAGTACTACGTATAGCTTAAAAGACTATTCTACAATTTGTATGACCGCTTTATCCTAATGCCTTTGTAATTTTGAGTCTGTGCCACAGCGAACATAAATTACCCATTATCTGTATTTATAGTAATTTTGAGAAGGTGACAAGTGGTAAACATATTTACTTTTATAATATGCTGTTTGGCGCGATACCGTACAGAGTCAATATTAATAAACTCATATAATAAAATATAAAGTACTTAAATTATTTTAAGGACAGCGCGTGCAAACAGTTCCCGATATCGTATTTTTACTGGATGTTGATAATACATTGCTCGATAGCGATACTATTTTAAGCCATTTGAAAGATTTTTTAGAAGGTGAATTTGGTTGTGAAAATAGTGACCATTACTGGTCTATTTTTGAAAAACTTCGTAAAGAACTCGGTTATGCCGACTATTTGGGCGCACTACAGTGTTATCGAATGGAACATTCTGATGATCCGAGACTGCATCTGATTTCTTCTTTTTTAATTAATTATCCATATAAAGAAAGGCTTTATCCTAACGCACTTGCTGTGATTGAACATTTACAACAATTTGGCCCCACCGTTATTTTGTCTGATGGCGATATTGTATTACAACCACTTAAAATTTTACGCTCCGGTTTATGGGATGCAGTGGAGGGAAGGGTGTTGATATATGTTCACAAAGAGCAAATGCTTGCAGCAATAAAAGAGCAGTACCCCGCGAAACATTATGTAATGGTAGATGATAAGTTACGTATTTTAGCTGCTATGAAAGCGCAGTGGAAAAATGAATTAACAACTATATTTCCACGTCAAGGACATTATGCCCACGATATTAAGCAACTACTGACCTATCGAAAGGCAGATACGAGTATTGATAGTATAAGTGATTTACTCAACTACGGTTTTTCTTATAAAGAGGATTTAATTGAATACAATTTAAACTCTAATCAAAAATTGTTTTTATATTGATGTGTATTGCTCTTATTTTATTTGAATTTTACCTGAGTTTTACCTGAGTTTTACAAGTAACATTTGGAGGAAATATTTTTAAGTATAAAAAGCAAATATCATCCTTGAAAATTTGCTTGGTAAGAGTGTTATAAAAGGCAGATTAAGACACGCTTGTTTTGGGATTTGTGCCCGTTTTAACTTTGTTTATTTTACTGTTTTAGCAATTTTTTCCCAGTATGCAGCAAGTTCATAGTGATGAAAAACAGCTGCTTCAAAGTCCTGAGTTATCTCTTTATTTGGCTCATATACCGGCGCATCTTTTATCGCTTTACGAACTAAATCAGTTGAAATTGAGTTGTCGAGCCATTGCACTTCGTAAATCCATGCTGACGGGATAAGTGCTTGATGTCCTCCCCACCAATTGCTCGTCTCAACAATTAGGTAACGAACCGCCCATGTATTTTCTTCAACTAAAAATCCTGATACATGGCCAATGTCTCCGTCTTTAGCGTGTATGTTATAGCCAATAATAGCTTTGCAACTACGAAGATTAGGATCCCCTTTTTGATCATGCTGGCTTTTTATACTTTTATGAATTAGATTTGCGCTGCGGGCACCTTCGACACTATGTTCAAAAATGTCATTGCCAGGATATAAGGAGTAGGGATATATCCCGCTTCCCCAAAAATTAGTACCGATCCAGTAATACGGGTATCCATAGTAGTTTAGGTAATCCATTTCATGTTGTCGTGAAACGGGTTTATTAGTATCAATACCAGGACTATTTTTAACTTGGTCTTTACTGATTAAAACAGGGAAAATCTTTTCATCCCAATTTGGGTTTTGCACCGCAATAGGGGAAATTAAAACTTTGCGACTCGATAGCCACGTGCCTGTTTCTACAACAAAATAACGTATCACCCATGCTAGGTCATCAAACAAAAAATCTTTTTCTTTGCCTACAATACCGTCACTAGCAGCGATTGCACAACCTTCTAAGTCTTTCATACTACGTAACATAATAACGATCCTTTTTAGTGGGTTATTTGCATTTGTAATGCATTATTTTTGCAGTTTTTAACGCGCATTTGCTTATCAAGTGCTTTCTTCTTATTTAGGGCACGTTTATCTTTTGAGGTTAAACATGCGCAGCCCTTTGGGTTTGTCCTAGAGCGTGAGCTGGATGCGGAAGCTTTGCTCGGTTTTTACCGAGCCCGCTAGGTTGCAAACCTTGCGCCGCGATTAAATAGCCTCTAGATAGAACAAATTTCTATCTTAAAAGGTCAACAGACCCTAATGCTTATCTATAAAAACCATGCTTTATAAGCTGTAAAGTACAAACGATAAGTAGATTAATATTTCCAGTTTCGGCTTTTGAAAAACAAAGGTCTGTGCGCTGACGAACAAGCAATGTTATTTTTCATTGATTTTTAGGTAGCGCTATAACAAGAATAATTAGAACGTGCGAAGTGTATTTTTAAAACTGGCATTATATTTGAGTGTTAGCGCACGGACTCTATGCTTATTTTTGAGTAGCGTGGCTTTGTGACTGACTTTTATTCGCGCTGTAAGTGTTGAGAATACTCACTTTATTCAGCTAACTTTAAATAAAGTAATCGAGCATATAATGTTAATACATAATAAAAAGAGAAAGTTGGGTGCTCCAGCATTGGGGCTATATAACGTGCGCAAGTCGAGAAAACATAAATATAACACTATTTCTGGGCCGTCACCCAAAGTTGAATACGTTGCTGGTGTTTTAGCGCCAACAAGATCAAACAATGCTGTTATACGTTATATAGATTATTCAGCTAGCCGTATAGAAGCCAAAGAGGTTAGCGATATTGATGAGTTTTTAAAAACTCCCCAACCTGAGTGGGCAACGGTGAGGTGGATCCACGTGAGTAATACAGACTCTTATATTGTTGGTTTACTTCAACATCATTTCGCATTTCATACGCTCACCGCAGAAGATATTTTACATGTACCTCAGCGACCTCGTATCGAATTTTTTGACGATCATTTATTTGTTGTATTAAGCATGTTGAAGCTAGAGACGCATGAGCCCAATAATACAATCCTTGATATTGAGCAAGTTAGCTTACTTTTATATGACAATGTTTTACTGAGTTTTCAAGAAAAACCAGGAGACGTGTGGCAATCCGTTCGCGGTCGTTTGCATACAGAAAATCGTCGTATTCGCAAAAATGGTACTGGTTATTTACTTTATGCATTACTTGATGAACTGGTTGATAAATGTTTTCCGGTACTTGAACAATATGGCGATATCCTTGAGGAACTTGAAGTAACAACACTTGAAAATCCAACTCCCCACGTACTGCATCATATCCATAGTATTAAACGAGAATTGGCATTATTAAGAAGAATTGTTTGGCCTATGCGAGAGGTTATCGACCATTTGTATCGCGAGGAAGGAGGCAGAATAGATGACTCTACGCGCCCTTACCTTAGAGATGTGTATGAGCATAATATTCAAATTGTTGAAATTATTGAGTCATACCGTGAAATGGTAAGCGGTTTAAGTGAGCTATACATGTCAGCTATTTCAAATCGTATGAATGAAATTATGAAAGTGCTTACTATTATATCTTCTGTTTTTATACCGTTAACATTTATAGCTGGAATTTATGGAATGAACTTTAAATACATGCCAGAGCTAAACTGGACTTGGGCATATCCCGTTTTGTGGTGTGTTTTTATTTTGATAACGGCAGCAATGATATTTATTTTTTGGCGTAAAGGTTGGCTTAATAGAAATTAACTTTAATAGAAACAAAATTTAATAGAAACAGCAAGTAAATACTCAATAAAACAACTGCTTATGATTAACAATAATAAATGCGTACGCTAGCGAACAGAACCAATAATATCACTCACTTACACTCATTGTATTAATTGGGGTGTAAGTGTTTTGCGTTCCATATTTTAAGTGGAGATTAAAATGGGTCATGAGTTTTGGAGTGAGTGGTACTCAGGTTGGGGTTGGTTTTTATGGTTTGGTATGTGGTTATTGCTCATATCGAGTTTAAGCCATTGGGGTTATAGCTACCGAACCCATAGACGCTATGGGTTAGAGTCTAATAAAACAGCAATTGATATTCTTAATGAAAGATACGCCAGCGGCGATATTGACAAAAAAGAATTCGAGCAAAAAAAACAGGACATAACTACCACTGCGTAGTTAGTGCGCTGGCTAATCCTCGCCATGCTCTTATATAGAGCATGGCTTAAGCATTTTTGGATGCGACAAGATGGAAACCCTGCATATGATTCTTCCTTCATTAACATCAAAAGAATTAGAGTTAATTGACGCATATTGGCGTGCCACGAATTACCTGTCGGTAGGTCAAATTTATTTATGCGATAACCCACTTTTAGAGCGCCCACTGATACTAAGTGATATTAAAAATATGTTGCTTGGGCACTGGGGAACAACACCCGGGCAAAATTTTATTTATGCGCATTTAAATCGTGTTATTAAAATACACGATCTAAATATGATTTATGTATCTGGCCCAGGGCATGGCGGGCAAGCTATGGTTGCTAATACCTATCTTGAGGGCACCTACAGTGAAATTTACCCTGATATAAGCCAAGATAAAGCAGGTATGCAAAAACTGTTTTTACAGTTTTCGTTTCCCGGTGGCATTCCTAGTCATGTGTCGCCCGAGTGTCCGGGCTCGATTCATGAAGGTGGCGAGCTGGGCTATTCTTTGAGTCATTCATTTGGAGCTGTATTTGATAATCCAGACTTAATAGTTGCTTGTGTGGTGGGTGATGGTGAGGCAGAAACAGGGCCAATTGCAACTGCATGGCATTCTAATAAGTTTCTTAATCCTATCAGTGACGGTGCTGTTCTCCCTATATTGCATTTGAATGGGTATAAAATTGCGAATCCTACCGTTTTAGCGCGTATTACCCATGAAGAATTAGAGCAATTAATGTTTGGTTATGGCTGGAGCCCTATTTTTGTTGAAGGACATGAGCCTGAGCTAATGCATCAGGCTATGGCTAAAGCACTTGATGTCGCAATACATCAAATAAAAAAAATAAAAAAAGATGCTCTCGATAATAACGATCCAACTCGTCCACGTTGGCCAATGATTATCCTCATTTCACCTAAAGGGTGGACGGGTCCAAAGCTCGTAGATGGTTTTCAGATAGAGGGAACATCGCGTGCGCATCAGGTTCCTATTTCTAGCCCATCAGCTCATCCAGATCATTTGCAATTATTAGAAAGCTGGCTGCGTAGCTATCATCCAGAAACACTTTTCGATTCACAAGGGCGTTTATTACCAGAGCTTGCTGAATTGGCCCCAACGGGGAATCGCCGTATGGGGGCAAATCCTCATGCGAATGGTGGGTTGCTGCTAGAAGATTTACATATGCCTGATTTTCGCGATTATGCATGCGAAGTAATCTCTCCCGGTATACGCGGAATTGGTGATACCAGAGTTTTAGGTCCATTTTTGAGAGATATAGTTGAGCTTAATGACGAGCAACGTAATTTTAGAGTATTTGGACCCGACGAAACAGTATCCAATGGTTTAGGTGCACTGTTAGAGGTAACCGATAGACAGTGGAATGCAGCAACCCATAGCAACGATGAGCAGCTTTCGCCTAGTGGCAGAGTAATGGAAATGCTGAGTGAACATCAATGCGAAGGTTGGCTTGAAGGATATTTATTAACCGGCCGCCATGGTTTGTTTAATAGTTATGAAGCGTTTATTCATATTATTGACTCGATGTTTAATCAACATGCTAAATGGTTAAAAGTGGCGGCAGGTTTACCATGGCGTAAAAAAATAGCTTCACTTAATTATTTACTGGCATCGCATGTATGGCGACAAGATCACAACGGTTTTACCCATCAAGATCCGGGTTTTATCGATCATGTTATTAATAAAAAAGCTGAAATTGTGCGCGTTTATTTACCGCCTGATGCTAACTGCTTGCTGTCGGTAATGGATCATTGTTTGCGAAGTCGTCATTACGTTAATGTAGTTATTGCAGGCAAGCATCCTGCGCCGCAATGGTTAGATATGGTGGCAGCTGTTAAACATTGTGAGGCAGGGATTGGCATTTGGCAATGGGCGGGTAATAGCGTAGATGCAACACCTGATGTGGTGATGGCTTGTTGTGGTGATGTGCCTACATTGGAGACGATGGCAGCCGTTATGATTTTACGCGAGCATTTTAGTAATCTTAGAATCCGGGTTGTTAACGTGGTTGATTTGATGCGTTTACAGCCTAATACCGAACATCCTCACGGGTTAATCGCAGAGGATTTTGACACTCTGTTTACTATTAATAAGCCGGTTATTTTTGCATTTCATGGCTACCCAACGCTTATTCATAGGCTTACGTACAAGCGTAATAATCATCATAATATTCATGTTCGCGGGTATAAAGAAGAAGGCACTATTACAACTGCTTTTGATATGACGGTATTAAACGAGATTGATCGTTTTCATTTAGTGTTAGACACACTGGAACGCCTGCCAAACTTGGGTACAAAAAGAGACGCACTAAAAAAACAGCTTGAAGAAAAGCTTGTTGAGCATAAAAAATATATTAATAAGCATGGGCAAGATCTCCCTGAAATTCGTAATTGGCAGTGGCAGGCGCATCAATGAATTTTGTAGCTCAATCCACGATTAGTAAATTTGAAAATCTCGGTACAATTACCGCTATACGCGGCAGCGTAATTGACGTGCGTTTTGACACAAAGCTACCTGCGATTAATTCAATGCTTAGTGCTGGCGAAAATAAACAGTGTATTTTTGAAGTGCTAGAGCAGCGCAATGAGCATCATGTAAGAGCAATTGCGCTCACGCCTACACAAGGACTTGCGCGTGGCATGGAAGTTGTTGACAGTGGTGGACCGTTACTTACCCCTGTTGGTAAAGGAACCTTATCGAGAATGTTTGATGTGTTTGGTAACACGCTTGATGGCGGTGGTGAGCTTAAAGATGTTCAGTGGCGCTCTGTACATAATAAGCCAGTGCCATTAACCGAACGGTCAACTCAATCAGAGATTTTTGAAACCGGTATAAAAGTAATTGATGTGCTGGTGCCGTTAGAACGTGGTGGCAAAGCGGGATTGTTTGGCGGTGCAGGTGTTGGAAAAACAGTGTTATTGACTGAAATGATTCACAATATGGTGGGCAAGCACAAAGGTGTTAGCCTATTTTGTGGCATAGGTGAGCGCTGCCGTGAAGGCGAAGAGCTTTATCGCGAAATGAAAGACGCGGGCGTTTTGCCAAACATGGCGATGATTTTTGGGCAAATGAACGAGCCACCTGGGAGTCGTTTTAGGGTGGGGCATGCAGCTTTAACTATGGCTGAGTATTTTCGTGATGATGAGCAGCGAGATGTGCTGTTGCTAATCGACAATATATTTCGTTTTATTCAGGCAGGCTCTGAGGTATCGGGCTTAATGGGGCAAATGCCTTCAAGGCTTGGTTATCAGCCTACTATGGGCACAGAGCTTGCTGGGTTAGAAGAGCGAATTGCCAATACACAAAATGGTGCTATTACTTCTATTCAAGCGGTGTATGTACCTGCCGATGATTTTACCGATCCGGCCGCAGTTCATACATTTTCGCACTTATCTGCTTCTATTGTGCTCTCTCGTAAACGCGCTAGCGAAGGATTATTTCCGGCTATAGATCCCCTGCAATCTAATTCAAAAATGGCGAGCCCCGGGGTTGTGGGAGAGCGCCACTATTTACTTGCACAAAAGGTACGTAGCACCTTAGCGCAATACAATGAACTCAAAGATATTATTGCTATGTTAGGGCTTGAACAGTTATCAGTTGAGGACCGCAACATTGTTGGACGCGCAAGGCGTTTAGAACGTTTTCTTACTCAGCCATTTTTTACAACAGAGCAATTTACTAGTTATAAAGGCAAACTTGTTAGCCTTGATGATGCGCTAGATGGGTGTGAACGCATTTTAAAAGATGAATTTAAAAACGTGCCAGAGAGTGCACTTTATATGATAGGTGCCATAAGTGAGGTCAAAATAAAATCCACAGTAAATAATAATGAGGATACAAGCGGTGACGCAAACTCAGATACACCTTAAATTATTGCTGCCATATGAGATATTTTTCGACAGGCATGATGTGACTCATGTTGTTGCCGAAACAAGCGAAGGATCGTACGGATTTTTACCCAATCGCCTTGACTGTGTTGCGCCACTAACCCCAGGTATTTTGACATTTAATTGCGAAAAAGACGGTGAGATATTTGTAGCCGTAGATGAGGGCGTATTAATTAAAACAGGAAACACTGTGCTGGTATCGGTGCGAAGTGCCATATTAGGTACTGATCTGGCGACACTTCGCAGTGCTGTAGATAAAGAGTTTTTGGCACTCAATGAACAAGCACAACAAGTAAGAACAGTAATGGCTAAATTAGAAAGTAGCTTTTTAAATCGTTTTCGACTTTAACCACTAAAAGCTATTTATTTATGACAAACAAAAAAGACGACCTAGGTTCAAAAGACTCACAAAGCAGTTCATCAACACTTGCAGAACAAGTAGAAATAAAAGCCCAGCGTAAGCTAAAAGCAAGGCTTAACTCCCATCAAAAAATATGGTTTGGTTTAGGAATGATGGGCCTTATTGGTTGGTCGGTTGCAGTGCCAACCATACTTGGTGCAAGTTTAGGTGTGTATATCGACTCGCATTATGCCACTGAGCGGTCATGGACATTGGCTTTATTGGTGGCGGGTTTGGCGCTTGGGTGCTTTAACGCGTGGCACTGGATGAGCAAAGAAGACAGCGCGATACATCAAGAGCAAAAGGATGACGAAGATGCATGAGCTAGTTGGCGTATTAATTATTGTTAGTGTAGGTCTAATGCTTGGTGCCTTATTTTTTGGTGGCCTGTGGTGGACGGTGCAAAAAAGTATGGTATCGACTCACCCAGCGCTATGGGTTGTGCTGAGTTTATTTATACGCATGGGAATTACTTTAAGTGGCTTTTATAGTGTGATGACGAGTGACTTATTATCAAGATCTTGGTTGCAATTACCACTGTGTTTATTTAGCTTTTTGATAGCCCGTTTTATTACCACTTATGTTACCCGTACTGCATCAACCTCTCATTTAGCAAAGGTGACACATCATGCACCTGAGTCCTGATACGGTTATTTATTGGCAAAATGGTTTTTTAAAACTCAATGCAACCATCGTTTTCACTTGGGTTTTAATGTTGGTTTTGGTGATTAGTTCGATATTGATAACCCGTAAGCTTTCAACCACGTTAAAGCGTTCTCGTTGGCAAAATTTTTTAGAAATTATAGTAACGGGGATCACACAACAAATTGAAGACGTAGGCTTGAATGACGCTAAAAAATACCTTGGTTTTTTAGGCACACTGTTTTTATTTTTAGTAACCGCGAGCATGTTCACCATTGTTCCGGGTTATGAGCCACCCACGGCGTCGTTATCGACTACAGCAGCACTGGCGCTCACTGTATTTATTGCAGTGCCTTTATTTGGTATCAGTGAACAAGGGCTTGGCAATTACTTAAAATCTTATATGGCTCCTACTTTTATTATGTTGCCATTTAATATTATTAGCGAATTATCACGGACACTTGCTCTGGCTGTGCGGTTATTTGGCAACATGATGAGCGGGGCAATGATCATTGGCATTTTGTTAACCATTACACCCTTTATATTCCCAATCGTAATGACGGCACTGGGTTTGCTTACAGGCTTAGTACAGGCTTATATTTTTACTATTTTAGCCGCCGTTTATATTGCTGCGGCTACGCGCTCAGTAAAACCAGCCAAACAACGAGTTAATTAATCACGTATTTCTACACATCATACTTGGAGAGAACATGGATAGCATGACAATGATAGCAATGGCATCAATCGTTATTTCAGGAATTACAATTAGTTTTGGTTGTTTAGGTCCATCGCTTGGCGAAGGTAAAGCAGTAGCAACGGCATTGAGTGCATTAGCACAGCAACCTGATGCATCAGCAACTATTACGCGCACGCTCTTTGTAGGGCTTGCGATGATCGAATCGACCGCAATATACTGTTTTGTCGTGTCGATGATTCTTATTTTTGCCAATCCGTTTTGGAACTACGCTATCGCACAAGCTGCAGGAAGTTAAACCATGCTAATTGATTGGTTTACAGTTGCAGCCCAAGTGGTTAATTTTTTAATTTTGGTGTGGTTACTAAAACGCTATTTATATAAACCAATTTTGCACGCTATTGATAAGCGAGAAGAGCGTATAGCCGCTGAGTTAGACGATGCTGAAACAAACCAAAATGAAGCACTGGCGGAGCGTGAAAAGTTTTTTCTGAAAAATGAAGAGTTTGAACAACAACGTACACAAAAGATGCAACAAGTAAGCGTGAGTGCTAAGCAAGCAGAGCAAACACTTATGTTAGAGGCGCAAAAAAGAGTCCAAAGCTGGGGCACTAAATATCAACAAAATATAGTAAAAGAGACTGATAATTTAAAGGAGTCTTTAAGTCGAAAAGTTAAGCAAGAGGTATTTGCTATTAGTCGCAAAACCTTAACTGAACTGGCATCAACAACTTTAGAACAACAAATATGTGAGGTGTTTACAGCCCGCTTATATAAGCTTGATGACGACAAAAAAACTACTTTAGCGCAGGCGCTAAATACAAATAGTGAATTTGTACCTGCCTTAATTCAAAGTGCGTTTGAGCTAACTGAATCTCAGCGTTTAGCACTTAAGAATGCTATTAATACTGTGTTTTCAAAAGATATTACCATTAAATTCACCACCGATGAGAGCCTTATTAGCGGGATTGAGTTATGTGTCAATGGACAAAAGCTGGTGTGGAGTATTGACGATTACTTACAATCAATCGAGCAGGAAGTTGATATGTTACTAAAACAAAAAACAGCTCAGCCTACAACTTCTCAATCTGTTGATAAGTGATGAGTGACCTTAGCGAAAACACTCAAAATAAAAACACAAAAATACACAGTTTAAGAAACGCGTTTGGTGATGTGTTTAAGCACATTCAGCAAGGGCTAAAAACAGTTAACTCACAATTGAACTTACATGAGGTTGGTATTATTACCAGTGTATCAACGGGTATTGCGAAGGTGTCGGGATTACCTGGCGTTGGCTTTGAGGAACTAATTATATTTCCCGGTAATGTGCTTGGAATTGCGTTTAATATTGATGAAAAAGAAGTCGGTGTTGTGCTTTTAGGTGAATACGCCCACTTACAAGCTGGGGATGAAGTGCGCCGCAGTGGTCGTGTAATGGATGTAGCGGTTGGCAATGCGCTATTAGGGCGAGTGATAAACCCACTTGGCGAGGCACTAGACGGTGGAAGCGTTATACAAACCGAGCAGCGTTTACCAATAGAGCGTCCAGCTGCACCAATTTTGGACCGCTCTCCTGTTACTACGCCTTTGCAAACCGGACTTATTGTAATCGATGCGATGATCCCAATAGGGCGAGGACAACGAGAGCTTATTTTAGGTGACAGGCAAACAGGTAAAACAGCTATAGCCATAGACACGATTTTAAATCAGCGAGAACAAAATGTAATTTGTATTTATTGCGCTATTGGTCAGCGGGCATCAACGGTCGCTAAATCAATAGCAATATTACGCGCGCAAAATGCAATGGCTTATACGGTTGTTGTTGCAACAGAGGGTAATGAGCCACCGGGCTTACAGTATATAGCGCCTTACGCTGCAACCAGTATTGCAGAATATTTTATGGAGCAAGGACGTGATGTACTTATTGTATATGACGATTTAACTAAGCACGCAAGAGCTTACCGCGAGTTGTCTTTGTTGTTACGACGACCGCCCGGACGAGAAGCATTTCCTGGGGATATTTTTTATATTCATTCACGATTACTAGAGCGTGCGACCCATTTAAATAAAGAACGTGGCGGTGGTTCCTTGACCGCACTCCCCATTATAGAGACCGAAGCTCAAAATATTTCAGCCTATATTCCAACTAATTTAATTTCGATTACCGACGGACAAATTTATTTATCACCCTCATTATTTGCTCTAGGTGTATTACCAGCCGTTGACGTTGGTAAGTCGGTTTCTCGTGTGGGCGGTAAAGCACAGCGTGCTGCGTTTCGTGCAGTTGCTGGCGATTTAAAGCTTGCATATGCTCAATTTGAAGAGCTAGAAACCTTTGCTCGTTTTGGTGCCCGACTTGATGATGATACACGGCGTATAATTGAACATGGACGGCGTATTCGAGCGAGCTTACATCAATCTGAATCATCACCTATGCCAGTGCCTGAGCAAATTATGCTATTACTCGCACTCAGTAATGGCTTTTTAGATTCGATTGAACTGCTAAAAATAAACGACGCAAAAAATATTCTTAAAAAAGCAGTTGCGCAGTTAGACGATACTTTGTGTGATAGATTTGATACCGCTAAAAGCTTAAGTGATGACGATCGAGAAACAATTGTTGAGTTGGCTAAGCGCGCACTTGTTGATTTTGAGTCTGAAAACAAGGCAATAACAACATGAGCAATAGTGCCGCTAATTTACGCCATAAAATAGCCAGTGCAAGTGATTTACAAGGCGTGGTAAAAACGATGAAGGCACTTGCTGCCTCGAGTATTGGGCAATATGAAAAATCGATTAGCTCATTGACCGATTACTACCGGGCAGTTGAGTTAGGATTAAGTGCGAGTTTGCGTGATGACATGTCATTTCAATTTTCACCACAACCCAAAAATATAAATGAAAGCAGAGTGGGTGTGATCATATTCGGCTCAGATCAAGGGTTGGTAGGGCAATTTAATGAAAGTATTACCGACTTTACAATTAAAGCGCTAAGTAACGAGACCCAGCCACCTCTAATTTGGGTAGTAGGCGCACGTGCTGCATCTCGACTTACCGATGCCGGCTTTAATTTAGTAAAAGTATACACAGTGCCAGTGAGTGTTCACGATATAGATACCTTAGTTAGGCAAATTCAAATAGACAGTGAATCAAGCTTGGTTCTTAATCCTGGTTGCCGTGTATTGGTGTTTTATAATCAACCTAAACAAGGCGCGCTTTATGAATGTGTGTCTCAGCGATTACTCCCACTTGACGAGCAATGGCGAGATAATTTTAAAAATATTTTATGGCCAACTAAAGCTTTGCCAGAAGTACTCTGCAAGCACTCTACAACAATAAGAGCATTGATCCGCGAGTATATTTTTATTTCTCTTTATCGTGCATGTGCCGAGTCGTTGGTCAGCGAAAATAGCAGTCGTCTTAGCGCAATGCAACGCGCTGAAAAAAATATTGAAGAGCTACTTGATAAGCTTTCGAGTGAGTTTAATACTCTGCGTCAAAGTACCATTGACGAGGAGTTGAGTGATTTACTTGCAGGTTATGAATTACTAAATAAAATAGACTAGAGACTGTTGATCTTAGAGGTTGAATTTGCAGCTGTATGTGTTGTTTTTTAATCAAAACATCGCCTATACAGTGCGGTTATTGACTCTTTGTAACTCGATTTTTACTTATTCTTACAAAAATGTAAGCCATTAGAGTAACGCAGGAGCCGTTACCGAGCCCAATAGGTTACAAATCGCGCACGATTACCCCCCCGTAAATTGAATGAATTTTAATCATGAAATGTCAACAAAACTCACAAGGATAATTTACAAGAAATAAAGCTATAACCTGGTTGTAAGCGATCGTTAATTAATGATTAACTGTTGAAGTTGAGTGTTCAAGAGTAGAGAGTGCTTTTTCTTTTGATTTTTATTACTTTGAATTGGTACGACGAGTGGATTCGAACTGCTGGCACTTGGACAGGGTGATCAAGAGTGGGTAGTGCTTTTTCTTTTGGTTTTTTATTACTTTGAATTGGTACGACTGAGTGGATTCGAACCACCGACCCCTACCATGTCAAGGTAGTGCTCTAACCAACTGAGCTACAGTCG